>SXRI01000078.1 GCA_005793615.1 Bdellovibrionales bacterium | reverse complement strand
GCAAGTATTGCTCATTTGCTCAGCCTCCTTCACGTAGCCACTTATAACCAGAAACCCGTAATCAGCACTTAGGCTGATTCTCTTTGCTCTGTAGGTCAACAGGCGCGGGGTGTTTCTCATCTATTGGCAGGAGTTGAGAGGGCAGTGAAAACGAAACGAGAACATGGTCTAGCGGAATGATGGGTCTTTGAGGAGGAGACCAAAATCGACACTCTGATGATAGTGTCGGCGGGAAGTCGGCAGTAAGCTTTTGAATTCACAGCTTCTCCTTGAGGAGAAACTGTCTAGAACTTCGACAGATCAAATTTTCACGAAGGTCAAAAACACTACAGGCGAAAAAAAATACCGGGTCTGGTAAAACCTACTCAATTGAAAGTGAGAACCTCCCGATGCGAAATCCGCCGTTTAGTCCTGCTGGCTCAGTGGTATCCCTGATTTTGACTCTGACTTCTACTGTCGCCTTTGCGCAAGAGGTGAAGTTCGGTCCAGGTGAGCTTGATTACGCCGAGAATTTAGCGAAAACTCTCAAAGCCGAAACCGACAATCGGCTCTACAATAAGGTCTATCGCAATTATATCGAGATCTGCGGCGGTAGCCGCTGGCAAAAGCGCAACGCTCCCTTTGGCGGTACCTTTGGACATGGGTTCGCGATTCTTCATGGAGCCTGCCGGGTGTTGGATCCGGTGTCGGGCATTCAACAGCTGAAAGTTTGTCCGGGGCAGACGGTCGGCATCAGTACTGATTCGAATTTCAAAAGCGTTCAATGGTTGGCGGTTCAGGGGCGCGAGATGGCGCTTTATGGCGGGGTCAGTCCTTCCTCACCGCTGGACCAAGGTACTTATCAACGTATGTTAACCAAAGCCGCGGAAGACGGATATTTGAGCGGCGTAAAGTTCCGTGCCGATTCAACAGAAGTGACCAGTGAACTCAATTCGCAGCTGGAGTACACGGCGGGGACTGAGTTTGCGGTAGCCGTTCCGCGTTTAGTGGATTGCACAAGACTGCCGCTCGTTGGTACGAAGCCTGGTCGCGAAGATGCTCCGCTTGAAGATGTCATCGCATATTTCAATAAACTGAATCAAGAAGCCTACCAGTCCTATGTGAAGCCTCGTGAAGATGGTAAAGAGGGTGGCTACGACTACGACGTGCAAGTAAACAACTGCACCCATACCCCCTATAATTCGCTTGCGGCCGTGGGTTTCTGGCCTGCGAAAAACACCGAAGGCCATCCTGAACAGGACATGAAGCAGCTACTCTTCCGCTTGAAAGACGCCGCGGTTCCTTTTAATACCTTGCTCGAAGTTTACGATCGTGGCAACCAGCTCAACTTGGCGGAAATCATCGGCTGGCTGGAGAAAAGCCCGGTCGCTCTTAAATCTCTCAAGGAGAATGGCTGGCTCGGTATGCAGTCTGGAATCATCATTGAAGAGATTCCGCCGCATAGTTTTCAGAACTCGGTCTTCGATCCTGAAGTGCATCTTGAGTTCTATTCAAGTCCGAAGCTGTTTGCTTCGTACTTTTGCTCCGAGTTGCCGATTCCGAAGTTCATTTGCCAGCCGGTGATGGAGAGACTCAGCGGGATTCAGCCGAGTTTCCGTAAACGCGTGGGTTCGCCAGAAATGAAGCTGGCGCGTAATCTCGAGGCGTGGCGAGATCGTTATGAAAACGTGTTGAAGGATGCTAGGTTGCAGGGACAAACCGAGATCACTCAGGCATTGCGCGAACATTTTGAATTTAAGCTCCGTGAGACTAATGAGGTTCTGCGAAAACTGCCGTCGCTCGAGCGGGAAGTAAAAAGCAGTCCTGCCATTCAGTTTGAACTCTAAATCCTGCGCGTCACCTAAAGGTGGTTTGCTAGGGTCAGTCGGCTCAAGGGCAATTGGCAAAAGTCACAGTGTATTTTATTGTTTGTGAGATGCCGCTGATAGTGACGGTGTAAGTGCGCCCTGGCGTTGACGACCAACCATCTGGTGTAAAGGCAATCGCGTATTTACTGCCATAACCGCTGGCGAGTATGCGTACGCTGACTAGAAGCGAAGTGCTGCCTTCCTGAACCGTGACTGCGGCCGTACTCAAATCTATCGTGTCACTCTGTACGGTCCATCCGGTACTATCGACATTTGCTGCCTGCAAAGGAACTATGCCTGGCGGCGGCCATGCGGCCCAGGACTTTGCGCTAATGGTGTTACTGCTGTTGGCAACTTGTAGACAAGAGTGCGTACTGGTGCTGCCAATGCCGATCGCCGGGCCAAGGTGATTCGATAGAATCCATCGGCGATGCGCGATGGCAGCGAGATTGCCGCTTCCGGAGTCAAGCATGTAGAGCTCGATAGCGCGCGTGCTTTGTGTGGTCGCAAGGAGACTTAAGGCTGCGGAACTGGCGCCGACAGGATCGAAACATGTCCAGTCGCTCGTGGGTTGGTGACTTAGTTTGTTATTAGCGGCCATCATCAGGGCGCATGATTGTGCTTGTTGATTCATTAAGGAGTTGTCGCTCACGGCACTAAGTCCTGCGAGTGATCGGTAGTAGTTCACCAACGCTAGAGTTTGTGAGCGAGTTCTGGAATCGATGTCACCCGCGGAGCAGGATGTAAGATTACCGCTCCAGCTGGCCGAGTTTGGCGAGGGCTGTGCTGCTGTCCATGCTTGGCAAGCGCTGGCCACTGTCGTCGCTATTGGCGTCGCTATTGGCGTCGCTATTGGCGTCGCTATTGGCGTCGCTATTGGCGTCGGCGTTGCCAAAGAATCTGCGGAGAGCGAGCCGGCGGTGAGTTCGGGAGTCGAGGTATCGGTCGTCTCTGTCGACTCCAGAGCTGGAAGTTCCGCGGACGCCATGGTGGTTAATGCCGACGAAGCTTCCGAGCTAAAGCTGAGCGGAATCCCGCCAGGAGCAGAGATGTTATTCGCACAGCCGATCAAGGTGCCGAAAATAGCAGAGAAACTCAGCAAAAGCCGAGCGCGCCTTGTGAATCCCATCATCCCCCTCACATTGCGATCACGAGAACTGTTGTAACGCTGCAAGATGGCCGCCAATGCCTGTGTTTCAGATTGATACGGTAGATTCTTGTTTAATGTGTTGTCGCGTTCAACGGCAGAGGGCCCTGTATAGCTTGTGCACGGCCTGAGCGCTGACAGGCAAGGTAGCCCTATGTTTCCTTTCGTGAATCGCGATTGTGTCGTCACTTTGTACAGCTGCACGGTGGGTGGGGCGCGATGGATCAGAGGTGCAATCGCGATTTTGGCGTATTGTGTTGGTTTTGAAAAAGAATCGAACTTGTTTACACAAAAGATTTGACAGGTGTTCAAGTGCGCTTTGTCGACAAGTCGAATCCCTTCTCTTAATTCCCCTTTTAACGCTCGTCTTGCCTCCTGAACAAGAGCAATGCCCAATTTGCATTTAGTCAGGGCAGTGCCCAAGCTGCGATCTAAATAACCCGAACCTCACGCTTCCAAAAACCTGAGTTATCGTTCTCAGCTATGACAAAGAACCAAATTCAAGAATGGCATGAAGAAGGTGTTCAACTCGCAAGTACTTATCTCAAATGCGAGGCTCGCATGGTGGAGCTCTTGAGTTTGATTGCTCGCGGCAGTGGCTATCTTTATTTCCAGTGCCCCAGCCTTCGCCAATATGCCATCAGTAAATGGGGACTACCTGAGTTCACCGCAGCCGACATGGTAACCGTGGCGCGAAAGTCGCTTGAAATCCCTGAGCTCCTGTCGACCCTTCAGCGCGGTCAGACGGCGCTAAGCAAGCTTCGGCGCATTTGCTCGGTCATTACTCCTGCGGACCAAACCGAATGGCTTGACCTCGCTGAGAGGGGGACAAATCGAGAAATCGAAAAGGCGATAGCAGCTGCCCGACCACAGCCGGTCGACGAGAGTCTCAACTACAGAGACGAAGATCTTTCCGAACTTCACGTTGGTCTTAATGAGGAAACCAGAAAAAACCTGGAGCGCATTCGCGATCTTTTGTCGCAGAAAAAGGGTCGTGCCGTCACCCTTTCTGAATGCCTCGAACAAATGACCGAGATCGTTTTAGAGAAGATTGATC
>SXRI01000077.1 GCA_005793615.1 Bdellovibrionales bacterium | reverse complement strand
CGTCACGAATCTGATCACGAACTTTTAGAATGACCGCGAGCTCTTCTGTCCGGCCAAAGAGCGGCATCTCCAGCACGCGCAGGCCAGAGTCCTTTGCGCCCAGCAGGAACGGCTCACCGCCGGCCTCTATCGCCTTGAGATTTTGAAGATCCGACAACAAACCCTTGGCACTTTGATAGCGATCATCGGGATCCTTTGCCAGGAGCTTAAGAACGATCGCCGAGACCACCGGGCGAATCGCCGGATTGATCAACGTTGGAGAAACCGGCTTTCCGTTCAAATGGAGTGTCATCAGAGCCAACGCGGTACCGGCCTCGAATACGGGTCGTCCAGTGAGGCAATGATAGAACACCCCACCAAGGGCATAAAGATCCGAACGACTGTCGACCACTCTCTTAAGCACACCTGTCTGCTCGGGGGCCGCATAGAGGATCGTCCCAATCGCCTCAGCATCGTCAGCGCCACCATCAGTGGCTCCGCCGCCACGAACCTCACTCGCTTCCGCGGCAAAGCCAAAGTCGATGATCTTCACTTCGCCAAGTTCGTTGAAGAGAATATTCTCAGGCTTCAGGTCCTTGTGAACAACTCCACGACAATGAAAATAATCAAGAATCGGCGCCAGTTGCGAAGCAAGTTTAAGGAAATCGCTTTCACTCAGCGCCCCCGCAGAATGCGATCCTTGAGTGATTCGCCCGTCACCAACTCCATCAATAAATACGGCCGCTCACCCACTTCACCGACTTCGTGGAGTTTAACTAATCCTGGATGGTTTAACTTGGCGATCGTCGCGGCTTCGCGCAAGAAGCGTTGTGTGTCCGCCTGAGCCGACTTCCCATTTTCAAACTTTATCAATTTTAAGGCGTAAGCGCGATCACCCCGGAGCGCTCGATAGACCGTACTGGTCGCGCCGACTCCGAGAACACGTTCAATTTCAAATCCGGGAATAGCCGGAACCACTTCTGCCATTCAACCATTTTTACATAAGTGGCCGATTCAACAAGGCTGGATCGTCTTCCGCCGGTTCGTGTTTTCACGAACGGGAAAATTTTGCCGCCCCACTCGTTATCAACGAGGTAAAGATTCGCCTTTGAATTTTAACTTTTATCAAATCCCTGCCAAGACAAAAAAAAGCCCGCACTCTGGGAGTACAGGCCGCTATCCAAAGTCGAGACCCCCAAGACCTTAGCCCCGAGGCCTTAACCCACGACTCTAGTAGGTGACGTGATGATGGCAGCTTTCCTCGCTGCGAGGATCTTTAACCGGGACCAGAGGGTTCTTCGACAAGAAGTTTGTGACCGACCACAAGAAGACTCCGCCGAACATCAAGAAGGTTCCAACCTCGGGCCAGCTCAAGATGAAGTTGCCACCGTACTTGTCGAAATCACCGTTCACCAAATTCGGATAAACGATCCAATGTAGATCGATGTACTGCATGAACAAAATCAAGCAAGACACAGTTACCAAAACCGCTGGATTACGCTTGGCCGCCTTAGGCAAAAGCATCAAGAACGGAACAGCGAACTTAAAGATCAACAAGCTAAAGGTCACAGCCATCCACGTGCCATTTGAGCGTGCGATGTAGAAGATTGTTTCTTCAGGCAAGTTTGCATACCAAATCAACAAGAACTGGGAAAAGCCGATGTAAGCGTAAAATACGGTAAAGCCCTTCAAGAACTTACCGAGATCATGCAAATGATCATTCGACACCAGGCCACGAACCAAACCTTTGCGCATCATCGTTACCGCGATAATGGTCAGAACAGCCATCGAAGACTGAAAGAGACCCGAAAAACAGTAAATTCCCCAGATCGTCGAATACCACTCCGGCTGCAGGCTCATCGTCGTATCAACAGTAAACAGCGAGTACGACAGAGCAAAAATCAACAAGAACGCTACCGACGTTCCAACGTTTTTCACCGTGTGCGACTCATCACCATCTTTATCCTGCTTAAGCGAACGGCCGACAATCACACGCTGGAATAGCAGCCAAGCTCCGAAGAAAACGACCAAGCGAATAACAAAGAAAGTCATATTAAGGTAAGCGCTCTTACCCCGCACCAAGGCGTTTTCAGCGAGTTCCTTTGGATCTAGCCAGGTGTACAGCGAGGTTGCACCGAACAACAGCACAAGAGCACCGATCGCCGCAAACGGCAGAAAGCTCGTCATAGATTCAGCAAAACGACGAACATTTACGCTCCAGCCAGCCTTCGAGGTGTGTTGAATCGCCGCGAAGAACAAACCGCCAAGACCCAAGTTAGTGAAGAAGAAGAAACTCACCAAAAAGGAGTGCCAGGCACGAGCTTTATCCGTGGAAAGGGCCGCAGCAAAAAGCACCAGCCCAAGAAACATCGCCACTGCATAAGCAGTCTTGGTACGCGGACTAGGCGTGTACTGACCGGGACTTGCGTGCACCGCATGAGTTGAAGATTGAGCCATGAGTGAGTTCCCCTTAACTTAACAAAAATTAATTCGTCTTCTGGACTTTGTTTCCAGCCGTACCTGTTGCATCTTTACTCGCCGTTTGTGCGCCACCCTTCGCCAACTTTTGCAGCGAACGAATGTAATTCACAATCGCCCAGCGATCGCGCTCATCCACTATCTGATAGGCATAACTAGCCATGACACCCTGGCCATCGGTAATGATGTGATAGATAGCAGCGTCGTTAAATCCGATGATCTTATCGGAAATCACCGGCGGAGGTGGCAAAGCCATCTTCGCAGCTACAGGCCCATCACCCTTACCTTCGTAACCGTGACAAACAGCGCAGTAGGTATCAAACTTAACTCGGCCAGCTTTGAGAATCTCGGGGCTCATATCGCCGCCGATCGGACTCTTCAAGTTTTTCGCTGCCGCTGCCGCATCCAGGTGATACGGGTAAGGCTTATAGCCAACCGGAACGGTATTTTCTGGAGGCAAGCGAGATGCCGCTTTGTCGACGTTGCCCGGCTCAAAATCCTGCGCCTTCAAAGCATCGTGCACCATCATATCTTGAATAAGCTCGATGTTCGGTTGTTTATGAAGCTCAGGACGTTGCTTCGTACAGCCAGCTATCGAGATAACTGTCGCCACAGCTGGTATCAATGCCATCAACAATGTAGTTTTAATTTTATTACTCATCATTTCTTCAATACTCCGCGATCCGCCGGACCTCTTTAGCGCCGACTTGCCGAAGGAGCTGCTCAACCCGTCCCGCGTCGTAACCGACGTCATTTTCAGGGATAAACAGCGCAAATTTATGACTAGTCAAATCCGGATCGATGATCGGCGGATCTATCTTAGGAAGACGGCAAGCAAAGAACAGCGCCGCCACCGACGAAAGAGCCGCGAACAAAATCGTAAGCTCGAACATTACCGGAGCAAACGCCGGTCCCGAGAAAAACGGGCGACCACCAACGTTAAGCGCCCAATCAACCGCCGACGTCCAATATTGGAGCCAAACACCAGCCAAACATCCTGTTGTTCCCATAATGAAAGTCACCCAGGGAATCCACGAACGCTTGATGCCGACCGCCTCCTCCATGCCATGCACGGGAAACGGCGTGATGGCGTCAAATTTCACAAACCCGGCCTGGCGCACTTTATGCGCTGCCGCGACCACCGCGTGATCGTCATCCCAGAGTCCGACAACGCCGCCAACTCTCTTAGCCATGGTGACCTCCGTGCT
Organism: Bdellovibrionales bacterium; assembly: GCA_005793615.1. GTDB lineage: Bacteria > Bdellovibrionota > Bdellovibrionia > Bdellovibrionales > JAMPXM01 > SXRI01. Next base: position 648 of record SXRI01000077.1, on the reverse strand, counting down.
TCGGTTTTTTACCGACATAGAGAACAGGTTTTACTTCTGCGATCGAAATCGCCGGCAAAACCCGTAGATAGAGTAAGAAGATCGTAAAGAACATACCGAAGCTGCCGAACAAGACCGCGGAATCGTACCACGACCAAGCATACATGCCCCAGTTTGACGGCAAGAAATCTCGATGCAACGAAGTGACCGTGATCACAAACCGCTCAAACCACATACCAACGTTCACCAAAATAGAGATCACGAACATCACCGGGATCGAGCGACGGAATTTTTTAAACCAGAAGATTTGCGGGAAGATCACGTTACAAGAAACCATGATCCAGTAAGCCCACCAATAAGGTCCGGTCGCACGATTAATGAAGGCATAGGTTTCATAGGGGTTACCCGAATACCAAGCGATGAAGAACTCGGAGGCATACGCATAACCAACCATCATACCCGTCGTCATGATGATCTTGTTCATGACTTCCATATGATCAATGGTGATGTAATCCTTAAACACCGGGAAGGCCATGCGGACCAAGGTGAGCAAGGTCACAACCATACCGAAGCCCGAGAAAACCGCGCCGGCAACGAAGTAAGGGGGGAATATCGTCGTGTGCCAACCCGGAAGCATCGAGACCGCGAAGTCAAACGAGACGATGGTGT
>SXRI01000076.1 GCA_005793615.1 Bdellovibrionales bacterium | reverse complement strand
GCCTTCATCAATTCGAAAGAATGCAGCGGTCCACCGAAGCCGGCTTCAGCGTCGGCTACGATCGGCGCATACCAATTGAAGTTCTTCGGCATCTGCGAACCAGCTTCAGTGCGCTCAACTTGATCAGCGCGCACCAGGGCGTTGTTGATGCGACGAACGACCGCGGGCACGCTGTTCGACGGATACAAACTCTGATCAGGATAAGTCTGCCCCGACAAGTTCGCATCAGCCGCCACTTGCCAGCCGCTCAAATAAAGAGCTTTCAAACCGCCGCGAACCATATTTACCGCTTGTGCGCCAGTCATCGCGCCCATGGTGTGAACATAGGGTTGCTCTTGCAGAAGCTCCCACAATTTCTGCGCACCATGTTCAGCAAGGGAATATCTAATATTAACCGACGGGCGAAGGCGTAACACCTCTTCCGCCGTATAAGGGCGTGTCACGTTCCGCCAGCGAGCCGCGTTTTTCCACGCAGTGGTTAAGGTCTCTGTCGTTTGTCCCAGTGGATTCACTTCAGCACTCATGATGTCGTCTCCCAAAAAGTTAAATTATTGTTTAGTCTTACTTTGCTTCTAAAATTTCATAGGCCGGTAAGGTGAGGAACTCCGAGAATTCGTCAGCCAACACCAGCTTCTCAAGTAGGTCACAGGCATCTTTCAAACGCCCGCGCTCAGCCTGCCCGGCGAATCGCGCCCGCTCAGTCTCGAGACGCCGACGGAACTCATCACGTGTCAGTCGGATACCACCCGCCAGCGGCACTTCGCGCTTCACCCATTGCCAAAGTTCAGCACGCGAGATTTCGGCAGTCGCAGCGTCTTCCATCAAATTATTGATAGCAACAGCCCCAAGCCCCTGCAGCCAAGAACTCATGTATTGCAACGCCACCGAGATATTGTTGCTGACACCTTCGTCGGTCACTCGGCCGTTTTCGATCTCGCACGGCAAAAGATCTTTCGCCATCATCGTAAAGCCAACCGTTGCCGTAACATCCTTTTGATGAGGCTTTCCCTTGAGGTGAGCCGCAAAAACCTCACGCGCCACAGGCACAAGATCGGGGTGAGCAACCCAAGTGCCGTCAAAACCATCGCCGGCCTCACGCTCTTTATCTTCGCGCACCTTGGCCATGGCCCGTTCGTTAACTTCGGCATCGCGACGCGACGGAATGAACGCCGCCATGCCGCCAATCGCGTGAGCACCTCGTTTATGGCAGGTCGCAACCAGACGGCGAGTGTAGGCGCGCATGAACGGCACCGTCATTGTCAGTTGTGCACGATCAGGAAAGATGATCGGGCTAGAGGTCGAGAAGGTCTTGATCATACTAAAGAGGTAATCCCAACGGCCGGCATTCAAACCGGCAGCGTGTTCTTTCAGTTCATAGAGGATCTCTTCCATCTCGAAGGCCGCCAAAATCGTCTCGATCAAAACCGTGGCGCGGATCGTGCCCCGCGGAATTCCCAAACGCTCTTGCGCGAAACAGAAAACATCATTCCAGAGGCGCGCCTCAAGATGGCTCTCCATTTTAGGTAGATAGAAATAAGGGCCCGAGCCGCGGGCCATCAACTCATGGGCGTTGTGGAAGAAGTAGAGTCCGAAGTCGAACAAGCTGCCACTCACCGGCTCGCTGTCAAAGCGCACGTTACGCTCAACAAGATGCCAGCCACGTGGGCGCACCACCAAAGTTGCCGTCTTATCCGCGAGTCGGTAATCACGACCATCCGCCGATTGAAAGCTCAAGGTGCGGCGAACAGCCGCTTTAAGCGCGACCTGACCAGCGATGGCATTTGTCCATGTCGGTGACATCGCATCTTCAAGATCGGCCATGAAAACGCTCGCGCCGGAATTGAGCGCGTTGATCATCATTTTAGCTTCCGCCGGGCCGGTGATTTCGACGTTGCGTTCATTGAGGTCGGCGGGAGCCGCCGCCACTCGCCACTCCGCCGAGCGCACCGCTGCCGGCGCCGGTAAAAAATCCAGCGACTCGGTTCCACTGTTAATTCCCTTGCGACGTTCCGCCCGAGCGGCGAGAAGTTGCCGGCGCCGTTCACCAAACTTCATTTCGAGTTCTTCAATAAACAAAAGTGCTTCAGGAGTCAGAATGCTCTCCGTCGCAGCATCCATCTGCCCCGCTACGCGCAAATGAAACAAATCCGTCTTGAGACGGTTGTTGCGGGCGAGCGGCGAATCCAGACGCGAGTCAGGATGCATATCATGTTTCGTGTTATTTGCTGTGGTCTCGGGATGGGCATTGGTCATGATGAACTCCTTGCAAGGCAGAGTTTGCGTGGCGGCGCTGAGCGTAAGCAACTGTAAAATGACGTTGGCGGTGAAATTTTGAAGTGTCCATTTCGCACCTGCAAATAGAGTAGTAGCTACTATTGCGGGGATTTCTTGAAAATTCCCGTTGCAGACCACGGCGCCTTAGAGCTACAACTCTACACCCAAAAGAAAATTTCAGCTGAAAGGAGCGGATGATGGGCGTTGCTAACGTTACCAACAAGCGCGGCGGCAATCGCGAACGCATTCTGAGCACAAGCGTCGAACTCTTTAATAAATCTGGTGTCGTCGCGGTCACCACGAACCACATTGCGGCAGAACTGGGAATCAGCCCCGGCAACCTCTATTTTCATTTTCGCAACAAAGAGGAAATCATTCGTGAACTCTTTGATCGTATGAGTGAAGAAATTTACTCGCTGTGGCGATCAAGAAATGGCGTGGAAACCTATGCCTCGCCACTGGAGTTGATTGAAGGCTCGTTTGAGGTTTTCTGGAAGTACCGATTCTTTCATCGCGAGATGTACCATCTGCGTCGTAAAGATCCCCTGCTGGCGCGCCTGTGGCGGGGCCATATGAGTAAAACGGTCCGGCTCTTGAATGCGACCTATCAGTACTGGGTGAAAACCAATGTCATGAGAGAAATCTCTGATGCTGCGGAAATGCGCATGGTCAGCGATTTGGTTTTGATTACCAGCAGCTCATTTCTGCAATTTTATGAAAGTCCCGACCGTCCACCGAGCAAACGGTCGGTGCAAATGGGAGTCGATCACCTGCTGCGTTTGCTTTTGCCCTATCACACTGAAAAGCCTCGACAGGCGGTCATGTCCTATTTGAATAGTTAGCTACGGGTAGCGGCAGACAACTGCGGGGGCTTAGCTTAGCCCCTTCCGCTGAGGCCCCTTTAGGCCCCAATCTAACGCCTTTCTATGAAAATTTGCGCATGCCGATACCCATGTAACTTCCTGAAGACACAGCAAAAACAGTAATTTTTTACCACTTCGACCACTGTTCCACCTCAGGATCACTCTGCTCCAAACTCGGCTTGCAGGTGCTGCCGTCGAGAGCGATAACCATTTCACAGCACGCTCACGCCACTCGAAAGGTGGAACAATTATGTTACTTGAATCTCCGACCGTTCACGATTTTCTGAACCACGAACTTGGCCGTAGAGTGAAAGTAAATCCACGATACTCGCAACGCGGTTTCGCCAGAAGTCTTGGCCTGAGTCCCGGCGAACTTTCCGAAATTCTGCGCGGAAAACGAAAGCTCGGTCTCAAGGGGGCATTAAAAATCTCGCGCTCCATGGGACTCAATCCCGCGGAAACCAAACACCTTTTGCAACTCGCGCAACTTGAACGCTCAAAAGAATGGAATATTGAAACTCGCCTGACCTCGGAGCCGACTCCGCTCACCGGAACCGCGGTCAACGACGATGTTTTTCATCTGGTGTCGGAATGGTATTACTTCGCCATTCTCACCTTGTTTGAAACAAAGGATTTTCGTTGGAACAGCGTATGGATCGCCAAACGTCTCGGCATCACTCGCACGCAAGTGAAAGTCGCCATGGAGCGGCTTTTGCGCATGGGCTTGGTTAAAAAAGAACACGGCCGATATGTCTGTTCCAACGATCATATCTGCACCGGCGGCGTACCCTCGGAGGCTGTTCGGCAATACCACCGACAACTGCTCAACAAAGCACTGCACGCCCTCGATTTTCAGCCCGTACAAGAGCGTGATATCAGCGGCGTTGGCTTTGCTTGCGACCCGCGTGACGTCGAGGCGATCCGACGCGAAATCAGCGAATTCGAACAAAATCTCGCTGCCAAATATAAGAAATCTCGTGGCGGCACCGATGTCTACCATGTCGAGATCGCCTTATTTCGCCTCTCAAGCGACGGACCACCAGAAGGAGCGACAATAGAACCACCAGGAGAATTAGCTGGTGGCTCAACAGACAATCTGAGGGACTACGCAGGCCCGAACAACGCCGTTCCGCCAACAAAGGATGTGTAAGATGACTCAATCTTTGCAGCTGTCAAAAAACCAGCAACGCTTGTCGGGCCAAGTTGTGCGCTTCGGCTGTATCGCAGGAATCAGTATTTCACTTCTGACAACGTTTCTGATTCAACGCGCCTTTGCCTCGAGTTATATCGTGGCCAATGGCGACGACGGCAGCGATCTCGAAGGAGGAAAACCAGCCACCTCCGGCATCCTTATTGAAACCCGCGCAAAAGCGATCGAACGCCTCAAGAGACTTAACACCCCTGCCATTGATCACCTGGGTACCTTGATTCCTGAACTCGAGAAAAGCGAAATCCTTTTAGTCGAGCGCAATCTCAAACCGAAATTGAAAAATGACATGGGCCCCGAGCGCTCAGCCGATGGCTCCGAAGTTTATGCGCGCACTTTCGCCGAACCGCACGCAGCGACGAGATTTTTCCCAGCAGCTCTGAGCTTGAATGAAGAACAGCTGATCGCCCTACACATTCATGAGGCCCTACATCGCGCACTTCCATCCAGTGTCCGTGAGAATGAGGCGGTGGTAACTCGAATCACTCTCGCACTCACAGCTTCAGATACCAGCATCGATCGCGCTCGCCGTGTGGTCTTGACCGAGGTCAGCTCGCCAAACTCCGAAGGCGCCCCGGCGCCTGCGGGAACCGCTGGTGGCGAACTCCGCACCAACACCAAATCTGCGTTTCGCTCACAAGAGACAAGATCGTCGCTTACCTATCCCTATCAGTCATTCTCGCTTCACCGCGATGCAAGCCGATATCCGATCGATAGTCTGCATAATCTACGCACGATTTTTTTTCCGCTGGGCGATGAAGCACGACGCCTCGGTCTCGGTATGGAATTTAGTTATCTGAAGTCTCCCAACCAAGCCTATATCATGCGCCCGCTGACACTCTTGGGCCAACTGCATCTCACGCGCTTCAACGACTATGACATCACCGGGTTTGCGAGTATTGCCCTGAACACCATGACCAATGGCACGGAATCCGAGGCCGCAACATCCCCCATCGGTCGCGACTTCACCACCCTCGGCGTGAGCTTGCGGCGAGACGAACCTCACTACTACATTGAGAACAAATTAGGTTTATCGCTGGTGGATGAGGCCAAACGTAAGACAGTAAGCAGTACTGAAACCTACCATGCCGGTAAAGTTATCAATGCGTCGGTGCACGCCGGTGGTAAATTCAAGTCATTTGAGCTCGGTGGATTTGCCGAACTCCTGCTGTCGGACTCCTACAAGTCAGTTGAAGGGCAAACTCAATCCACTACTGCGGGGAGATTTCGCGTTCTCGGTGTCGGACCTGAGCTCAGTTTTCTGAGCGGCCCGATGCGTTTTTCGCTTACCGGAAAATGGGTCGCCGACGCGACTCCCGGAATGTCGGTCGACGATATCGGTGACTTGATGGGTTATGGTGTCGGACAGGCTTCGGTTTCGGCCTCGGCTTCGCTTCGTTTTTAGCCCTATTTATGCTGATTATGATTATGATTATCATTTGCATCTTGACCTAAAATCCTGGAGGCCCTAAAAAGCCTTCATGGAAAAGCAAATCTCGACCAAAAACAACGCGCTCAAAACCGACAGCCTACGCCCCCTGCTTCCCGTTAGCAGCGAACAGAAGCATCTCACGAAAACCATCTCGCGCCGGGGCGAGAAAGTTCCGAGCCGCAAGATCATCCGTGATCTCGGTTTGAAGGTCACTGAACAGCGTGTGCAGATTCTTGAAATCGTGCGCGGTGGTCCCAGCCACTTTACCGCCCAAGATGTTTTCGAGTCGGTCGCACAGCGCTATCCGACCATTGGCTTTGCCACGGTTTATCGCTTTTTACGCACTCTCACTGAACACTCGTTTGTCAGTGAGGTGAGAATGGGCGGCATGCCTGCCCGCTACGAGTGGGCTCACAAGCACCACCATGATCACCTGACATGCTTAGAATGCAGTCGCATTGTGGAGTTTGAAAATGCCGAGATCGAACACCTTCAAGAAGCCGTCGCCAAGGAGTTTGGCTTTGTGCTAACGCACCACCTGCTTGAACTTTACGGTCTGTGCTCCGACTGTCATAAGAAGGCAAATCCCTAATTCCCATGGATATTCTTTTCGTCGACAAGCCCGCGGGCGTCACCACGCACACCTCACTCGGAACAGCGGAAACCGAGCGTGCCGGCCTATTTCGTGAAATCAACGATGGATTTTGCGAACACCTGGCCGCCCGAAGTGGGCAAAAGCTTTATGTCAGTCATCGCCTTGATCGCGACACCACAGGCTGTATTGTTTTTGCCACGTCCCCTGAATCCGCCGAGGTTTTGCGCGAGCGTTTCGCCACTCATAAGGTTTCCAAGCGCTATCTGTTTCTAACCACTCAAAATGGCCTTCGTGGCGAAGAATTTACCGCCGAGTCTTTTATCGAGCGCCGTGGCTCGACATATGTTTCGAGCTCGCACACGGCTGCCAACTCGCGAACCGGTTTTAAGCTCCTGAACGCGAGTGAGGGATTGTTCCTTTGGGAGGCTCGTCCTGAAACCGGTAAACCTCATCAGATTCGGCTCCACGCCGCCGATGCCGGCATGCCCATTCTTGGAGATCAAGATCACGGCGGAGCAAGCTTCACGACTCTATGCCTTCATAGTGAGAGTTTGCGCGTTCAGGTTGATGGCCAAGATGATCTCGTGTTTTCGCAACCACCGCCGCGGTGGTTTCTGGATCTTGAACTCACAAAGAATCCGCTGCTGATGCGTTGGCTGGTGGCAATTGATCGTCGCGAACGCTTACTGCGTTCCTGGGCAGCTTGTGGCGACCACAGCATGTCTGCAAAAGACGTTAACAGACTCGCCGACGAGCGTACTTTACGCTGGCTCCACAGCGAGGCCGATCCGCTCCGCGCCGATCAACTTGGTCCCTTGGTCTGGCTGATGTGGTTTCGTGAGCGACATCCTAATCCTCTTGAATTGCAAACCATCGAGAAACTCGCATCAGTTCTTGGCTGGCAGAGCTGGGCGCTGCAACTGCGAATCGATCGCGGCGGCGCTTCGAGTAATCCTTTGATCGAAGCCGCTGGCAGCTGCAAGCCACCGGCAAACTGGCTCGCACGCGAAAATGGCCTGACCTTCGAAATGCGTGCCGAGCAAGGACTGTCTTCGGGGCTATTTCTTGATCAACGGCAAAATCGCGCTTGGGTACAGCGAAATGCCAAGCAAAAGACCGTACTCAATCTGTTTTGTTATTCCGGCGGCTTTAGCGTGGCGGCGGCGAAGGGCGGCGCCACACGCGTGGTTTCCGTCGACCTCAGCAAAAATTTCTTAGAATGGACTAAAAGCAACTTTCAGCACAACGGATTGACGCTGGAAAACCATGAGTTTCGTGCCATCGATAGTCGCGAGTATTTGGCGTGGGCAAAGAAAAAGGGCCTTACGTTCGATATCGTGATTTGCGACCCACCCTCTTTTAGTCGTTCCGACAAGGGTATCTTTAAGATCGAGCGTGACCTTGAACAATTACTAACGGCGCTGATCGCCGTCACAAACAATGACGGCGGCCGAGTTCTTTTCTCCAGCAACTTCGAATCTTGGGATGACGCTGAATTTGAGGCTCGCGTGCGCTCATTCGCGAAGACTGATCAACGACTTCGCCTCGATCGCACTCCTTCGCCTGATTGGGATTTCGAACTCCCGAACACGGCGCGAATTATGAAGAGTTTCTTTATTTGCTATGAGACGCGGTAATGACCGTGTGAATATTGCCGCGAACCGTGAAGTCGCCTACCACGGTGATTTCCCAAGGGTCCAAGAGATCAATCAGGTCCTGGAGAATGACGTTAGTGACATCTTCGTGAAAGACATGCTTGTCGCGAAAACCATTGATATAGAGCTTTAGCGACTTCAACTCGACACAGTATTTATCCGGAACAATTTTAATTCGAATGGTGGCAAAATCAGGAAAACCGCTGCGTGGGCAAAGACAGGTAAACTCGGGACAAGTAAATTCAATGGTGTAACGACGCACGAGTGTACGGTTTTCGAAACGCTCCAACTGACTCTCTTCAATAGCAATCGTGCCATAGCGTTTCTCACTCGACGATGTGCTCGGCAGTTGCGCTGCCAGAGCTTTGCCTTTGGCGGCTTTTACGGTCGATTTGATTTTTGAAGCCATGGTTTTTTTCTTTGCCATTACGATTCCTCTCCACTGTCCTTTTCAGACGGCCTTTTCAGACGGCCTACCTTACAAATCAGCCGACAAAAATGATTCGGCTGCCGAAGCTCTCTAGACCCATTTGTACCGGGCGCAACTCACTCAGCTCGGCGCGTACCCGTGACTGTTTTTCCGGGTCACAAATGACCAGCAGAAAACCGCCGCCACCCGCTCCGAGAATCTTGCCACCGGTCGCACCCGCTGCACGCGCCCGATCATACCATTGGTCGATTTGCGAGGCAGAGATACCTGTTGCCAGGGTTTTTTTCAACATCCATCCTTCGTGGAGCAGTTCTCCCATGCGGCTCATGGTTTTAGCGGGCCCTCCCGGAGCTTCTTGCAAAATATTCCTAAGGCCCGCGGCCAGGTCGCGCATCGCCCGGAGAGTTTCACGCTTTTGCGAGGTATTGCTCTTCTGCTCGCTCAACACTCCCGATGCCGAACGAGTCATACCGGTGTAGAACACCATCATCGAACGCCCGAGCGCCTCCTTGGTGGCGCGAGTACAGATCACGGGCTCCGCTGAAACCTCACCGGTCGGCAAGAAGCGAATGTACTGCAAACCGCCGTAAGCAGCCGCATACTGATCCTGCTTGCCGATTGGCTCGCGCAAATCTTCGATCTCGACTCGCGAGGCCTCAGACGCCAGATCCTCGGCACTTTGAAAACGGCCGATGTGAGCCTTGAGAGCGTGCAGGAGCGCCACCGTAAAACTCGAAGAGCTACCCAAGCCTGTGCCCGATGGAATATCGGCCATCGACAATAGCTCCAAACCGCGACCGCCGTTTTTGGCGCGCGCTTCCTCGGCGTACTTACCGAGAACCGTGCGAAAGATCTTATGCTCGATCTTGCTGACGTCATCACAGATCTCGGTCTTACTGTAAGAAAGGCGATAGGATTCATCAAAGCGATCGTTCACGGTGATGTAAATATACTTGTCGATTGTCGTCGACAGAACAGCCCCCTCTTCCTGCTGATAGAAATCAGGAAGATCAGTGCCGCCACCCAAAAAACTAACGCGTAAAGGAGTTCGGGAAATAATCACGGACTTTCTCCTCAAATTCTCGTAATCGATCGACTGTACCGATATCGTAAAAACGTTCGTTGACCTCAAAAGCACCGAGACGCCCGGCCGCAATCAAGGGTGGCCATAGGTCCGCGAGCATAAAGCGGGATTCGCTGCGTCCTTCGAGTAAATGCCGCTTCATCACGTAAATGCCAGAATCGATGCGATCGAAACCGCGTGCTTCCCCGGCATCCTTTTCATATTCAACAACCCGACCCTCGCGTACTTTGAGATTCGGAATCACCGGGACAGGATCATGATTGTCATACACCGACACCATCGCCTCAAAATCGCCGCCTCCGAACTTTCGAACCATCTCACTTAACGGCGCCTTAAGAAAACTATCACCATTGAGAAGTATAAATTCTGTATCAAGTTGCGCTAACGCGTTCTTCAGCGCGCCACCAGTTCCTAGGGGCTCGGGCTCATAGCAGTACTCAAGTTCAAGACCGAAGCGGCGACCGTCGCCAAAATGTTGTTCAACTTGCTCACCAAGATAGGCGACAAGAAGGAGGACGCGGCGAAATCCCTGCTCTTTGAGATCGCTGAGCTGCCAGTGGAGAAACGGCTGCCCCGCAACCGGCACCATTGGCTTCGGAACCTTTTCAGTGATCGGGCGCAGTCGGGTTCCGAGGCCCCCGGCTAAAATCGCGACTTGCATAGGCACCCTTATTTTGCCAGGCGCTGATGCGCCAACCTTTCCATGACAATTTCTAAGACCGCACGACCGACGGCATGGTCGCTATCGAGCTCCGCTCGCCAGCCTAATTTCTCAAGCTGACGACCATCGAGATAAGTATAGGGCACATCGCCGACCCATCCACGATCGCCTTCACCAAATACCACCTTCGGTACCTTGCCAGTGACAGCTCCCATCTGCCGAGCGACCTCCTCAGCAATGAAGCGAACATTACTGACGCCGTGGCTAGCCAGATTAAAGCACTGAAAGCCTAGCCGCGAATGTTCAAAACCATAGAGGATTCCGGCGACACAATCACTCACGTGTAAATAGGATTTTCTTTGCGTACCGTTACCAAGAACGTTCAAACATTCCGGCTGAGTCAAAAGGCGGCCGACGAAATCATAGATCGCCCCGTGAGTCGCATGTGAGCCAACGATATTGGCGAATCGATAGATCCAAGTCTGAATACCGCAATTGTGTGAAAATGCCGAGGCCATCGCCTCACAGGCAAGTTTACTGGCGCCGTAAAACGAAATCGGAAAGAGCGGCCCGTAGGATTCGGGCGTGGGCATGACACTCGCTTCGCCATATACCGCTGAGGTCGACGCGAATATCAGTTTCTTCACTCCGGTCACGCGCATCGCTTCGAGGGTATTGTAGGTAGCAACGGTGCCGTTTCGCATGTCGACGTCAGTACGTGCAGCACCTTGCGAAATGTCGGAATTCGCCGCCAAGTGTACCACCAAATCGCTCCCCGCGATTTCCTTCTTCACCAATTCAAGATCAATCAGGTCGCCCTCGATAAAACGAAAGCGGGAATGCGGCAGGCAAGCTGCAAGATACTCACGCTTCCCTAGAATCAGGTTATCGAACGCGACCACCTCATGCCCCGCACCAAGAAGCGTTTCACAAAGATGACTGGCGATGAAGCCGGCGCCGCCGGTAACGAAAACACGCATATTTATATCTTTCCCAAAAAGGTCAGTCTCAAACGATTCATGAACGTCGGCTTATAGAGAAGTTTCACCGAGTCTGGATTGAAATCATAGCGTGGTTCATGGTCGAGTTCTCCCATGGCGATGATCTTCTCGAACAGTGTCAGATAATCTTGTGCCATACGCTGCACGCTGAAAAAGGTCTCAACCGCACGACGACAATCTTCAGGGCGCAGCTCCAGCACCTTTGCACCCGCCGCCAAAAGTTCTTGGTAATTAGCGCAGACCACGCCTGTCCCCTCACGTACGAGCTCCGGCATACAGCCATTGACCGACGAAATCACCGGGGTTCCGCAAGCTAACGCCTCGAGTGGTGCCCCCGCACAAGGCTCATCCCAGTTGGTCGGATAGATCAAGGCGCGCGCACCAGCGAG
>SXRI01000075.1 GCA_005793615.1 Bdellovibrionales bacterium | reverse complement strand
CCGTCGGATCGAGGGTGTTTGAGAGATTCATAGGGCGCTGGCGGTGCGGTGAACTGCACGCCCTTGGATTGCTCACCCGCCTTGGGACCGATGGATACGGAAACGCATGAGGTACCAAAGATAATAATGAACCCGATAAAGGCCGTTAAGTATGTGTGTCGCATCAAGCTGCCGAATTTCATGATCTTCCTTATCGGCGAGTTCGTTTCAGGAAAGTACGGATAACTGCCTGGTCCTGACACAAACTGGATCTGAGTTGAGGTTTGGCAGGCTAGTCTACAAAGAGGGGAAATGTCAAAAACCACGACGCTGTCATTTCTTTGTCATCGCATTTTAACCTAAAAACTCTAGCCAGCCGCACGGAATCGCAATGAACCGCATTGAACAGCTACCCAACATCGGCCAGGCGCCAGCCTCGTATTTGCCTAGCATCTTTCAGGCACCTTTCAGGTAACGGGCAGACTTCTGGAGTGGTCAAAGTCTGGGCCTGTCGCCAAAGGATTTCGGTTGGCACCAGTTGTGCTTACAAAGTGCTAATGAAGTGTTGGTGACGTGCTCATGAAGTTCGAGGTTCGAGGTCGCGGCGCACTTGAATACAAATCGGGGAGTCGAGTGTCTAGTCTAGTTTGCCAAGCAAAAGTCCGGTTAGTGAAGGCGAAATGCTTGCTCGTCTTTCGGCTGGCTTGCGTTTTGGCGCTGGCGCTTGCCGCACTTGAAGCATCGGCTGACAACGCCGAAATCGGCCTCGAAATCATGCGCATCGGCGACGCCACTCATTTTGAATTTTCGGGTGCCGTCGAATGGAAATACGATTTGAAGCGCGAGGGAGGAAAAGGAAATCGCGTGGTCATGCGCCTAAAGGGATTGAAGCCCGAGGCCTTGAACAAGTTGCGCGGCATTTCGGACTCCTTGATCAAGACGGTCAAAATCAACGAAAAAGGCATCGATGATGGCGTTGAAATCGCCTTTCAAGTCGCCGAGAAAACTGATTTTTTTGATTACATCAGCGATCAACCGGCCCGTTTGATTCTGGATTTCTTTCCCCAAGACAGCGACGATGTCGCGGCAGCAAAAGCACCAGAGAAAACATCAGAGCAAAAACTCGAGAAAGCACAGCAGCCCACATCCGGTGATGTGGCGCAGACAGCGGCTGAAACAAAACTTCCCGAACATCACAAGGTAAGCCGGCAAATAGAGAAAAATCTGCAGAAGAAAGGGCGCGAGCCGGCCAACGACGGTCGCATTGAAGTCAAAGGAACTCTCCCTGAGGGGCCATCGTTGGCTGAACAAATTAGTCTCGCCAAGGATTTCAATCACGGAATTTTCGACGGGGGTGACCCGGAGTTCAAGCGCTTTTCAATCAAGGATTACGAGATCAAGGAAGACGCGATCATCGCCAGCCGCGCCAACTTTTATCTGCCGTTTCCGATGTTAGAGTTGGGCGTGCCGCAACTAGAAGCTCTACTAGCCGTTCCCCCGACCTACGAGATCGTGGCGAGCGAAAATCGCGAGAACAAAGAAGCTCGTGTGTTGCTAATGATGTTTTCAAAAAAACAACGCGCTTTGTTTTTGAAGGCTGCGGCTGAGTTTTTAAAGGATCATCCGCAGAGTTCCTATGATGAGTTGATTCGTTATATGGTGGCCGATTCTCATTACGACATTTACCGGGCATCGAACTCGACCCAGGACTTTGAACAGGCCATGAACCAGTATCTCGCGTTAAGCGAACAGTACCCGGATTCGCCGATGGCGCCGCGAACTCTGTTGTTAATGGGCTATTCTTATCTCTATCGCGGCGACAGTTTTGGCGCTTTAAAATCATTTCAAACCTTCAGCCGCCTGCATCCGAGTTCTAAACAGATTGATCGCGTGCGCATCTCAACCGCGGAAGCGTATTTGCGTCTGAATCGCTTTGATGATGCCTATGAACTGTTTGATCAAATTGAAAAAACGGGTTTGACCCAACGAGGACGAGAAGAGGCCGCCTTTCGTAAGGGTGATGTTTTTTTTCGACGTAAAGACTACGACAGTGCGGTTCGGGAGTATCAGGCCGCAATTAAGCGATTTCCTGCAGCCGGAAATCGCTTTGCCAACGCCTGGTACAATATCGCTGAAGCCGAATTCACTCAGAAACGATATCGCCAGAGTCTTGATGCTTTTCGCAGCTTCCTACAAAAATTCCCCGATCATGATCATGGTGGCTATGCGATGACAAGAATGGGTGAGCTTTTGGGTATTCTCGGGGCGCCTGTCGCCCGGGCCGAAGGTGCCCTTATGGAAAGTCATTTTCGCTATCGGGCGACCCCAGGAGCGGGTGTGGCACGCATGCGCCTTCTTGCTTCGCGCATGCCATCGATGAAAGAAAAGGAGCTTGCCAGCGCTCTGCAGGAGATCGCCGACATCACCCGGCTCTATGCTAACCGTCCATTGTCCAAAAAAGAACTCGCCGAGAAAAAAGAAAAAGAAGAGGCCCTTGCGAAAGCCGAGCACGCTGCCGCCAGTAGTGGCGCGGGCGGCGAACATGGTGGCGGCGGCGGAGAGGCAAAGGGCGGCGAAGGAGCGGGACACGGTCATGCAAATCAGGCTGCTGACGAATTCAGACTTGTTCCCAAAGAAGACGAAGACGCGACTCGCCGCAAACCAGAGCTGCCGGGAATCGAAGAGTTCAGTAAGCTCCTTGTGGCCGACGGCTATACGGCCCGCCGTGAATACGATCACGCGACCCAGGAGCTCGTTGATTATTATCAGAAAAATCCGCAATCGCCGAACATGGACAAATTCAAAACGAGAATCATTCGCAATCTGAGTGAAGGTATTCGGTCTTCGATTGATCGCGGCGACTTTCTCGATTCTCTTAGGCGGTATAGCAAGAATGCCGGCGGGTGGCTCAAAGGAAGTGAACGTGTAGACGTACCCTTTAGCGTTGCCCGTTCGTATGAACAGGCGGGTGTGTATAAAGAGGCAACGCTCAACTACGAAGTTTGCCTGCAGCGTCTGAAAAATATTAAAGATGCCGATGCTGAACGGGAGCGCCGCATTTTCGAGAATCCGCCGAGCGCGGATGCCATTCGACTTCGTTTGGCGGCCGTTGCCGCTAAAGCCGGCGACTTCGCTGCGGCCGAGGGTCATCTAAAGAAAATCGCTTCTCGTTCGAGTTTGCCCGATAGCGAACAGATTGAGCGCGCCGAAATTTCGGCTCAGGTGGCCGAAGCTCGTGGCCAACACGAAGTCGCACGTAAGTACCTTAACGACCTACTCAAAGCCTGGAAGGGCGATGTCGCGCTGACAAGTCCCTTGCATTTACGTCTGGCCCGACTGGAGGAACGTAATCGAAACTTTAAGGCGGCAGACGTGCACCTGAGCAAGATCATCATTTGGAAAAATAAAGAGAGCGCGGCAGTGAATGATGATCTGCATGCAAGTGCTCTTGAGTTGCGCGGAGATCTCTTTGTTAAGAGAGGCCGTCGTGCAGACGCCGCGAAAACCTACCGTGATCTTCTGAGTGCTTATGAGAACACACGGCCGTTGGCATCAGTTCGCTATCGCCTCGGTCAGCTGCTCTTTCAGGACGGAGATTTGAAGGGGGCGGAAGTGGTCTGGAATCAATTTAAGAGCGCTCCCGACAATCTTTGGCAACGTCTGGCAACCGAGCAGATGCAGGGCGCGAAATGGCAAAACGAATACAAAAAATATCTCAATCGAATTCCGGCCGCAGAAGAGCTGCGTGGCGAGTGATGGGGGGCTAATGAGCGCGAACGTATACAAAGCAGATCATCAGCGAGAATTTTTGCGCACGGCCGATGCCGAAATGAAACGATTGCTGGCACTTGCGGAAAACGTAGCCAGCAGCCGTGCAACTGTCTTGATTTGCGGCGAGAGCGGCACAGGTAAAGAGGTAATAGCGCGGTTCATTCACGCCAAAAGTTCACGCGCCTCGCGGCGTTTTGTGGCTGTCAACTGTGCGGCGATTCCAGGGGATCTTCTTGAAAGTGAATTGTTCGGCTTTGAGCGTGGTGCGTTTACGGGTGCCGCGCAAGCGAAGCCAGGGAAGTTCGAGTTGGCGAACGACAGCACTTTTCTATTGGATGAAATCAGTGAGATGCCTCTTCTGCTCCAGGCTAAACTGCTTCGAGTCATTCAAGAGGGCGAGATTGAGCGCTTGGGCGCGAAGATTCCACTCAAGGTTAATGTACGCCTGATCGCGACAACGAACCGAGACCTGCAGCAGATGGTGCGTGAGGGAAAATTTCGCGAAGATCTTTTTTATCGCCTGAACGTGATTCCGCTTCGTGTGCCGGCTTTGCGTGCTCGCCCGGACGATGTCGAGCTCCTGGCGCGTTTCTTTGTCGAGGTTTCAGCTCACCTCAATGGTAAGGCTCCGAAACAGCTCACCCAATGTGCCCTGCAAAAACTCCTGAATTGGCGTTGGCCGGGAAACGTTCGTGAACTTGAGAACGTGATTGAACGCTCGGTCTTGATTTCCAGCAGTGAGCAAATCGCCGCCGGAGATATTGCACTGTCAGGTTTTGATGACGGTGCTTTGCTGAGTTCGCGAGATTTCGGTGCAGCTCATGACACGGCTTCGGTTGAGCTCGCCCTCAAACCTGGTATGACGGTTTTCGAGGCGGAACGGCGTTTGATTCTGAAGACGCTCGAGCATACTCGACAGAATCGCACTCAAGCGGCGACGCTGCTCGGAATCAGTATTCGTACATTGCGCAACAAATTACATGAGTACAACGGTACCGGCACGAGTGAGGAGGCATTGAATGGCTGATCTATTCGACAAAACCACGCGGACGCTGGGCGCCAGTGTGAATCTGCGCCAGGTTCGTAATAATGTTATCACCTCGAATATTGCCAATGCCGAGACGCCTGGCTTCCAAGCGAAAAAAGTCGACTTCGAAGAGGCTCTGGCGCGAGCGGTGAATCTTGAAGCCCTGCCTCAGCCCGACGGAATGGGTCCCGAACATTTTCCCGTCAGCAAGGGAGCACTTTCGCGAGTCCGTGCCGACATCTACGAGAATCCAGATGTCAATGTCGCCAATGATGGCAACACCGTCGATCTCGAGAAGGAAATGTCGAGTCTTGCTGAGAACAGCATCATGTACAAAGCCGCAATCCAATTGATCAACAAGAAGATGGCGGCTCTCAAGTACGCGGTCACTGAGGGAGGTAGATAATGGACATTCTTAGCGGCATGCGCGTCAGCGCGAGCGGGATGGCGGCGCAGCGGATGCGCATGAATACCATCAACTCGAACATCGCCAACGTCCACACCACCCAGACTCCTGAGGGCGGACCCTATCGCCGTAAAGAAGTGGTTTTTGAGGCGATACCCGATGCGAAGAGCTTTGGCGAGATCCTGACGACACAACCACAACGGGACATCGCCAGAGTCCAGGCCACCGACGTTCTGGTCGATCGCAAGGCTCCGTTGCTCAAATATGAGCCTGATCATCCTGACGCGAACGAAGATGGTTATGTCGCTTATCCGAATATCAATCTCATGGAGGAGATGGCGAACATGATCATGACCACGAGAGCCTACGAAGCTAACGTTTCGGCGATGAACGCCACCAAAGACATGGCTATGACGTCTTTGGAGTTGGGTAGGTAGATAGCGGAACCGGTCCTTAATGCAGTGTTGAGTTAGGGTTTTTAGGGTAAGATTTAACTAGGAGGGTCGCCATGGATGGCTTGACCGTACGACAAGGGCAATCGTTGATTAACACCGGCAGAACCGCCAGTGAAATTAAAAACGATCAGTTCCAACAAGGTCTCAAAACCAATGACAGCGGTGAAAAATCCTTCGCTGATACTCTCAAAGACGCTGTCAACACGGTGAACTCCCTGCAAAAGGCATCTGATGTGAAAATGCAGGAGCTGGCGACCGGCAAAACTTCAAATATTCCGGAAGTGATGATGGCGGCTGAAAAAGCCGACATTGCTCTTCGCATGATGGTGCAAGTACGTAACAAGATCATCGATGCGTACCAAGAAGTCATGAAGATGCAGGTTTGACGATAGTTAGTGAGGGGAAGTCTTAGGAAATGCAAAATCTTTTTCGCACGCTGGTAGTACAGTTCAGAGAGTTCTATAAGAACCTAACGCCGATGAAGCGTATGTCGATGATCATTACTTCGGTGATCGTCTTGGCCAGCTTTCTCTTCATGACCGTCATGATCTCAGGCCAAGACTATGTCGCGCTCATGCGCGATATTCCCGCCGATCAAATGGCGTTGGTGGTCGAGAAGCTGCAAGCAAAGAACATTCCTTATCGAACGCAGGACGGTGGCAAAACCGTCGTCGTGCCGAAGGAACTTCTGCATTCCACTCAAATGGCTCTGATGGCTGAAGTCGGCTCGGGAAAGATCGGTACGATCGGGTTTGAGCTTTTCGACAAACAAGATTTCGGCGCCACTTCCTACGCTCAGCGAATCAACTATCAACGGGCTCTGCAGGGTGAGTTGATGCGTGCGATCAACACCCTGGATGCGGTCAAGCGCTCGAAGGTGATGTTGGCTCTGCCAGCGAAAAAGACCTTTCTCGAAGAAGGCACCCCGCCCACGGCGAGTGTCGTTGTTGAACTACATCCGGGCAAAACTCTGTCTGAAGATCAAGTGCGCGGTATCATGCACCTGGTGGCGAACGCCGTAGAAGGTATGGATTTCGAAAAGGTATCGGTCGTGGATTCACGCGGCAAGATGCTCTCGAAACCTTCTGATCCAATGTCAGCCGGCAATGCCCAGATCGCCGAACTGAAGGCCCGCACCGAACGTGATATCGAGGAGCGTGTCGAGGGCATTCTTGCCCGAGTCGTCGGCCAGGGGAAAGTGATCGCTCGAGTCAATGCTCAGCTCGGGCATAAGATGATCTCTTCGGTTGAGGAGTCGATTGACCCTGATAAGACCGCCTTGATGTCGTCGCAGACCGAAGAAGAGACCCTTGCCGGTAGCCGCACCAATCCGACAGGTGTTCCCGGAGCGCGCGCCAATCTTCCAGGGGCCGCCGATACCGGACAAGTCGGGTTTAATCAGGACGTTAAAAAAGAACTGAAGCAACAAAACTTCAGCATTCCCAAGACCGTACGCAATGTGCGCGAAGTCGCCGGCGGTCTGGAGCGACTCACGATTGCCGTCGTTGTCGATGGTGTCGTGGTCAAAAAGAAAAATGACAAAGGTGAAGAAGAAGAGAGCTATCAGCCTCGTTCCGCCGAGGAGCTGGCGAAATACGAAGCTATTGTTAAAAACTCTATTGGATTTACCGAGGGCCGCGGCGATTCGGTGAAAATCGAGAACATCCGTTTCACACAGGAAGACTTCACGGACTCTGAGAAAATGATGACGACGCTTGAGCGGCGCAAGTTGATGAACGCGCTCTTGAAGTGGGCGCTTTTGGCGATGGCCCTGGCCCTTTGCTTCTTCATTGTCGTGCGGCCGTTCATGCGCTGGATCACCGACAGCTTCCAAGACTCGGTCGAAGACATGCTACCGCGAACCATCGAAGAGCTTGAAGAACTACAATCGGTTGACAACACGCTCCCGGGAATGTCCAGCGCTCTACCTGTACTCGAGGATTCACTCGATCCAGACAAAGCGGAGTCCGAGCTTCTAAAAGAGCGCATCATGTCTCTCATGGAGCGCGATGAAGAAAAGGCCGCTGGCGCCTTTAGCCTGTGGTTGGTGAGAAAGGATGGCGCATGAACGCGGGAGTCGTAAGATTACAACGCCCTGAGGGGATCGATTACGAAAATCTCAAGGGCTTTGAAAAAGCTGCCATTCTTCTTAACTATCTAGGGCCCAATGCCGCCAAAAAACTTCTGCGCCGTATGGACGATGGTGATATTCGAAAACTACTGACGGTGATGGGAAAGTTCCGAATTGTACCGATCGCCGTAACTAAGCGAATTCTTGAAGAGTACTACGAACTGATCAGCGAATCAGCTGACTATATCTTCTCGGATCAGGTAACCAACAAAGACACCGTGGTGGATGCTCTTGGTGAGGAACGGGCGCGCGGTGTTCTCGGCCACTTGAATGTCAGCGCCTCGACTCGTCCATCGCTAGAGAGCCTTGATCAGGTCGATGCGAAATCGCTCGCGAACTTTCTGATTCACGAACATCCGCAAACGGTATCGGTGATTCTGGCGCACCTTGAGCCTGACAAAAAGGGCGAGGTTTTGAAACGCTTGCCGGAAGCTTTGCAGGCCGAGGTCGTACTGCGTATGGCGAACCTCGACCACGTCGCCCCGGAGTTGATCAAAGAGGTCGATCGCGTCCTCAAGGACGAATTGGCAAACCTCGGCACGGTGGAACAAGCAGCCTTGGGTGGCGTGCAGCCGGTGGCGGAGATGCTCAACGTCATGGATAAGAACACCGAGAAGGCGATCATGTCGCGTATCGAAGAGCGCGATCCGATTCTTGCCGAAGAAATTCGCAAGCTCATGTTCGTCTTTGAAGACATCGTCAAGATCGACGACAAGGGTATTCAGACTCTGCTCAAGGAAGTTCCGAACGACAAACTCCTTCTGGCGCTCAAGACGGCCAACGAGGATATTCGCAACAAATTCTTCAAAAACATCTCGCAGCGTGCGGCGCAGATGCTTAAGGATGATTTGTCGAATATGGGTCCATCGCGATTGTCGGATGTCGAACAGGCTCAGGTCGAAATCGTCAACGTGGCTCGCAAGCTTGAGGGCGAAGGCAAGATTCTCATTGCCCGCGGCGGCTCTGAAGACGCCTTGGTGTAATTACGGAGGTTGAGTGGCGAAGGCAGTGTTTGAAAAAGAGGAAGCTGACCGACTCGCGATCACTTACCAGCCGCGAAAGTTCCCGGCTATTATCTCGGGCACAGCGCACAACTTTGTCGCCTTTAATGCCAAGAAGAACGAAGGGGGCGGTAGTTCCTTCCGTGTCGACCCTTTGGTCGCGCAACAGACCGGAATCGCCGAGCTTGAGCGCTTGTCGATCGAGGAGAAAGTCGAGCGCGAGGCGCTTTCGCGCCTCAAAGAGTTTCAAGAACTCGCCTATCAGGAGGCTTACCAACTGGGTCTCGACGAGGGCCGGGAACGGGCCTTTCAAGAGCGCTCTAGTGAGTTCACGGAAAAGCTCCAGAACCTCGATGAACTTTTACAGTCTCTCGAGCGTCTTAAGGTTGACTTGATCGCCTGCAATGAGACCCAAATCGTAAGCATGACCTATTACATGGCCAAACGTCTTGTTTATGATGAGATCACGGCACGGCCTGAGGTAGTGATCGAAGCCGTTCGCCAGGCTCTCATGGCGGCGCAGTCGGATGAAAATGTAACGGTTCGAGTTTCTCCTTCGGACTACACTTTTATCGAGGGCATTAAGGAAAAACTCGACAAGGAATTCGACAACGTGAAACGCCTAAAGTTCGAGTCCGGCGACGAGATTTCCAGCGGCGGCTGTGTCGTTGAGACCAACTATGGTGACGTCAACGCGACTTTAGAACAACGACTTGCGCGTCTGTGGACGCAATTGAATGAAAAGCTGCCGAAAACCAATGACGTGATGAGCGCTGGACCCGACGACAACTCGGGCGAAGGGGAAGTGTAATGCCCCAGGGTGCCGGTGGTCCCAGTGATGCTTACAATCTGAATATCGAGCGCTATGAGACTGCGCTTGAGCGCGTGCATCTAACAGAGGATTCCGGCAAAATCACTCAGGTCGTGGGTCAGGTTTTGACCGGTTATCTGCCGGGCGCCACCGTTGGCTCCGTATGCATCGTGCATCCAGCCCAGGGTTTTAAGCCATTCTTAGCGGAGGTGGTGGGCTTTCGTGATCGCAACGTTCTTTTGATGCCCTTGGGCGAAATGCGTGGCGTGGGCCTTGGCTCGCGTATCGTTCTCGAGCGTGAGGTTGCGACGATCAAAGTCGGCCACGAACTTCTTGGTCGGGTGATTAACGGACTCGGCGAACCGCTTGATGGCGGTGGTCCTCTTGGCGCCAGCGATGAAAGTTTGATTTACAATCCTGTTGGCAATCCCTTGGATCGCGAACCGATTCGGTTGCCGATGGACCTTGGTGTGCGCGCGATTAACGGCATGATCACGGTAGGCCGCGGTCAGCGGGTCGGGATCATGGCGGGCTCAGGCGTAGGTAAATCGGTGCTAATGGGTATGATGGCAAGAAGTTCGAATGCCGATGTCAACGTCATCGCCCTGATCGGTGAGCGCGGTCGAGAGGTGAAGGAGTTCATCGAGGAGATCTTGGGACCCGAAGGCATCTCGCGTTCGGTCGTGGTGGTGGCGACCAGTGATCAAAGTCCGCTACTCAGGATGCGGGCCTCGTATGTGGCGACAACCATCGCCGAGTACTTTTGCGGCGTTGGAAAACACGTTTTGTTGATGATGGAT
>SXRI01000074.1 GCA_005793615.1 Bdellovibrionales bacterium | reverse complement strand
ATCCACAGGCGCTAGCACAGTATTGTTACCCGAAATTCCGTACGCAAAGACTTTCGGAGGTGCTACTGCACTACCCACTGAGATATTGAGAGTAGCGGTCTTGCCACTTAGCTCTGGGCACGCCGGCAGCTTCACCCTTTTTGCAGCCAAAGCCTCCTTGAGGTCAATGATCTCTGAGCAATGAGCGGTGTCGCTGGAGTCATAGTAAGCAATATAAGCTATGCTTCCCACTCGGATCGCTTTCGTCACATTGGTACTACTTTGATTGGAAAAATCAGTGGAGCAGATCAGCGTCGTTGGTACTCCACCTGAAGGAACAGAGTCGGTCGCCGAACTCGAGGCAGGGCCGGTACCTGGCGTCGTACCGGAAGCTGTGCCTGAAGTGGAGCCAGAAGTGGAGCCAGAGGTAGTACCGTCAGATGCACTACCAGACGAGCTACCCGAAGTACCGCCCGAAGTACCACCAGAACTACCACCGGAGGATGGATTGGAACCTGAATTCGGGTTGCTATCAGTGGCTGGATTCGCGCAAGTGCCCTCAAATTCATAATCCGCACATTGTCCTGAGCCCGGCGCCGAAGTGGCCGCCGCCAAAACTCGTCGGCTAGCTACAAACTGTTTAGCCGTCTCTTCCTGCGCCGCTAATCCTCCGTCGCAGTTTTGAAAGAGTACCATGTTGGCAAATCCAGAAAGAACAAGTGCCGTGCGTGAAACACGGCGAAACGAAAACCTGCCCATGCAACCCTCCCGAGTGATGGTAGCGAACAAAGCACAAGGCGTACCAGGCAGCGAAGCGGTTAAAGCGACTTAGTTGTTACACCAAGTTCAGGTGATCAATAATCAGTCAAAGAGCGAAATACACCATTGAAAACTGACATCTAGAAGCTTGAAGCACTGTCAAAACTCTGCGCACCTAAACAGTGTGCGGAAGTTTGTTCAGGTGCCAAAAATCACGGCGACGAGGCAGCGCCGATACAAATCGCCAACGATAATCTTTCTTCAATCTCACTGTGAGACGATTGCTCAGCAAATCTAAGGCAAGTCTAGGACAATGGGCATAGCTAAGATAGAATTGTGACTAAGATCATCAGAACTGGAAACTCAATTTTTCAGCAGTCGCGCGGAGAACTGTTATGCCAAAATTAAACTTACTTTATGTTTGCTTGTTAGCAATTCAATTTGCAGGTTTGCCTCTGGCCACTGCCGAACTCGGCAAGGATTCGCAAGAGGCATTGGAAAAAACTCAAACCTTGCTTCGCGACCCTACTCAACGAAATGCCGCGATCAACCAAAATCAGGATGCACGCAGTAACGATGCCGAGCTACAAAAGCTTATGGGTGGAAAAGGTGCCGACGGAGTTTATGATCTGTCGGCCGACATTTTCGCCAAAATCGTCAACGAGTCGAATGGCGACGTCGTAGTGATGCAACAGAAAATCGAACAAGTACAAAAGAACCCCGAGGCTTTTTTGAAGTCGCTGACCCCGGAACAACAGGCACGGATTAAATCCATGGCCAATCAGTCTGGTGATAAGCGCGGTCCTTCGAACAAGCCCTAACCTCAGCCAGACTAGACCTGATCAAATAAAATCGAATTAAAGCTCACGTTGCCACCAAGAAATTACCAAAGTCTAGAGGTTACAAACCTTTATCAATTTCTATCGCCCTTTGTCCGATAGGTGACCAGCAGGAGTGAGAGCAATGCCACGGCAGCTAAGTGATGCAAAAGCATCGTTGAATTTTAAGCAAACAGAAATCAAACGACGGCGCCTCTCTGTTTTCACCTCTCCCCTGTTCTATCTGGCCTGCTGCTTAATGACCGTGTCATTGGTAGCTTCCTCACCTGCAAACGCCGATCAAGAACGACTGAAAGTAACCGTCCCTAGTGGTTGGACCGGCATTCCGGAACTGGAAGAATTTGTATTTGTGCTCAAAGGATCGAAGTCTCAGCAATCGGTGACCGTCAGTCAGTATCCGATTGAACGGAAGTTCTCGACTTTCGATTTTATCGCCGGCCATCGCATTATGCTTGAGCGCGAGCGAGGCAAATTCTTCGCGGTCTTTGGTTTCGACAGCTACAAGATCACTGACGTCAAAACTGGAGTGGATGAAAATGGTCGTCGCTTTGAACTGATTCTCTCTCGCTATGTCACGGTCGATGGCCACGACACCTTTATGTATGAGCGTAACTACGCTGTCGGCGATAAGATCTACCGCTTAAGCTATACCGAAGACGCCTCGGTGTTTAAGGACCCAAAACGCGCCGAAAAATTCCTCTCTGCCTTTCAGCCCGTGGTGCCTAAGGGACCTGAAAGAGAACCCGCCGCTGAATCCGAGCTCGTGAGCGGTGCCCGTACTGAAGCTCCAACCACGGACACATCCGCAGGTAAAGGGGTCTTCGATCAGTATGTTCAAAAGTTTGGTACCCGCAAACCCGATCCGAAATTTTGCGAGGATGTCCCCGAGTCGATTCGCTATGACGTCGACACCTCAAAAGGTGTTGCGACTACGGGCGAAGGTTTAGTGAATTGCAATGTAAAATTCGGCAAAGGCCTTATGGACCTGATTGGCGGAACGGCCAGGTATGTCGGAAGCACTTTTTCGACAATTTACAATGGACTCGTAGGCAACGATACCTCTGACAGCTACTTTATCAAAATTAACAACATGGTCTCTGCCCCAATGGTCAACTTTGCCACCGCTATGGCCAAAGATCCTTCCACAGCACTCAATAATGTCTCGGAAGCACTTGGCGAGATGTTGCCAAAATTCCGCTGCATGAGCGCACAAAAGCGCGTTGAGATCATGTGCTCCACTGTTCTCGACATGATTATGCTAAAGGGCGTGGCCGTCAAAGGTGGCGAGTTGTTCGGTAAGCTCATTTCCAAAGCGAAACTTTCAGCTCAAGAGAGTGTCGGGCTGAAAAATCTTGTACAAAATGCGATGAATCGAGACATCGTCAAAGCCACTGCTGAGAGGGCCGCCAAGGCTCGCGTCAAAGCCGGGGAATTACTCGCCAATGGTGTACAAAAGGCTGAATCAGGCGTGCTGAAACCTATAGCTGACAGAATTAATACTGGCTCGCCGGCCCGCAGCGCTAAATCTGCAGCTGCTACAGAGGCAGTTGCTGGAACGAACGCTCCGACCGGTCCAGCCAACGCTTCCGAACTTGGCGCGAAACCAGCAGGACCCGGTATCCAAGCTACCGGTCGACTTGGAGGCACCTACGAACCGCCCCAGCCAGCCGCCATCGCCAAAACTGACCTACCAACGAAATTGAAAATCAACCCGAAACCAACCGCCGTAAACGCCGGGGAAGTCACCAGGCCGCGCGCAGTCATTGAAGCTGAACTAGAAAGCACAAGAGCTGCCCACGAAGCCGCACGGTTAGCTGTAAATAGTGAATTAAGAGCTCAGCTTAAAACAGTTGCCAACTTAGACGGCGCGACCTTCACGAGCTCCATGAACAAATTGGACTTATATCAAAGTTCGAATTCAGCGATTGGTGATCAAATCAAAAAAGGTTTGTTAGAAATTCTCAATCTCCCCAAAAAAGGCGAACTTAAACAAGTTCGCCAATGGTTGAAGGATTATTCCGTATCATCCGCAGCTGACGCTGAAACGGTGCTCCTGGATAACCTTTATAAGGCGAAGGTTTTTGGCCGTGAAGCTACGGCAGCCGCTGCCGCAACGACGGAAGGTGAAGTTGTCGCAGCTCGCGCAGCAAGAGCAAATGCCCGTAGAGCCCCTGCCGAGCCAGGGGAACCGCCTGCGGCATCTGGCCCTACCTCAGGCGCCACTTCGGGAGCGGCACCACCGGCTTCAACTTCAGCGGGTGAAGTCACCGCCTCAGCACCCCTGAGGGAAAGAATGGCGACAAGACTCAACACAGGATTGAGTACCGCGAAAACTAGCGCCAAAGATCTAGCAGCAAAAGTAAAAGCCAAACTCACTCGTTCACCTAAACCCGAGGGCGTCGCGCCAGTGACGCCACCTGAACCAGCTGTTGGCGCACCGGCGCCTTCTAGTTCAGTAAGGATCTCTTCTCAACCGCAGATACAGCTAAAAGCCTCGTTTAAAGACTTCACACCAAACCAAGCGCTTAATGAACTGAACAGTGCGTTCTCTCGAATCTCTCTTCAGAAACCGTGGGGTAAATTCATTAAAGACCAACCGCCGCGCATCCAAAAGCTCATTATTGACCTGGCAAATAAAGACTCTAATCGCCTCTATAACTTGGTAAAAAATCACGCCGCCGCCAAGGGAGCGCGAAAACCAGCCCTCTTTGAGAAAAATCTCAAGGCCGAAATCGCTGCGGCAGAGAGCGATGCAGCCAAACTCGCCAAGGCGGGAGCCGCCGCTGATGCCGGTGGCGCCGCGAAAACTGCAGCTGACGCAGCAGCGGCCGCGCCCCAGGGACGCGTGGCTAAAATCATGGATAAAGGTGCGAGTGCTCTCAAGACAACGGCAAAATGGACTGGTGTAACTGCCACCGGCAAAGCCTTACAGACCGGACCAGGTAAAGTCGCGGGTATCGCCGCCAACCATATGTCTGAAGATGAAGAGGCGCCGATCGGTCCCAATTTTGGTCCGGAATCACCCATCGGCCTCGATGGTGTGCCGATAGAAGGCATCGACAGTGGCGCGACCGTAGGACCCACCGGCACCGTCGATCCCGCACAAATCATTGCACCACCCGTTGATGGCACACGTGCGACGACGGCTCCAGGTGATGGTTCGCGCTTTATCGCTCCACCGGTAGGTGGCGCTTCAGGAGTCAACACACTTGGCGATCCCATCGCGGCACCGATTGACATTCAAAGCGAGTCGCAGTTACGCGCAGGTGATCCTACGGTTTCAATCGGAGCAGCAGAGGGTGCGAAAGCAGGTGGAGACACCACCGGACTCGGCACAGCCGCCAGTGTCGTCGGCGCAAGCTTGGGCCAAGCCGCAGGTGGCGCGGCAGCAGAAGCTGGCGCAGGCGGCGGAGCCAGAAGGCAGCCCGAAACACAGGTCGTGCCGCCTTCAGCGCCGCCCTCACCGCCACTTTTCTCAGACAGTGGCTCTGAAGGTTCTAGTAATCAACCCACTCTTGGCGCCCCCACCGGTGCACCCTTAGGGCAAAGCGGCCCTTCGCACTCCGCATCCAATTCACGTTCTGGTCGAGCGGCGCGCACACCACCCACCGAACCCGATGACATTGACGCCGAAGATACCAGAGAGTCTGCCGAGGAGCGGAGCAGAGATCAGTCCGAAGACAAACCCAAAAAATCTTCAAAATCCAAAGGGAAATCATCGAGCCGACGCGCGCGCGCATCGGAAGCGAAAGTCTTCGACACCGCATCTAAGAGAATCAAAACCCGAAAAGGCCTTGAGGCACAAATCAATCGCCTCGCCGCGATCCCTGGTGGTTCACACAAGGATCTAGCTAAGACCTACCGCCGACTCGTTAACCAAAAAGGCGGCCATCAAATCGCCGAACGCCTGGCAAAGCGCGCGCGCAACGGCAACTTCCGCGAAGTCGTACGCGAGATTGAACAGCATAAGCACACGACCAGCCACGAAGTGAAGCGTCATCCCGCGAAAGCTAAACACAAAAAGGCGAAGCCAAAGAAGAAAAAGAATTCACGGCATCGCGCACAGCCCGACACTTCAGACCCCGGTGAGGATTCCGGCTCTGATGAGCCGACCTACGAAGAAGAAGACTAATCAATTTCGATTTGTGAGCGCAGCCATGTGCTGAGCTCACCGATTTCACCCACGCCACCAGGATAAGCCTCTCGGGTCAACGCTGCCGCATAGTCGACGCCGCTACCGCCGTAGGCCTGGCCGACAAGCGCCCGACCAAAATCCTCGATCAAATCAGGATCGAGCGAATCCGAGACCATCTGCACGCGCTCAAATCGCCCGTTCTCGGCATCAGCGTATACCTCGACGATGCCCCATGAGAAACACTCGGTCATATGGTGACGAAACTGTGGCGTGTGCCCGATGCGCCACTCCCATGACTGAAGTTTTTCATAAGTCGCGCGCAACTCATCAAAGCCCTCGATGTGCTCCGGATCAAGATGTTCAATCTCACACTGGCCCTCGTATTGAAGTTGAAACTCCGCGATCAAGGCCTCACAGGCTTTGGCGTGCTCAAGCTCGGGTGCAAGTTCAGAGAGATTCATCACCCGCGAACGCACCGAGGGGCGCCCTTTGGATTCAAGTTTTTTCGGATGCGGCGTCAGATAATCCTGCAAGCGCCCAAGATTGGCCGTGAGTAAAAGTGTGCCGTGATGAAAGGCTCGGTCTTTGGTCTCACGAAAAGCACTGCCACTCACCTTTCTGAAGCCATCGTCTGTGGCAACAACAATGTCATTGCGCCCCGAGGCCTCAGCCGTAATTCCAAAGCGCGCCAGTGCCCGTAAAACGATCCCTAGATTGATCTTGCGGTCATAGCCCGTGCGCGGCGAAAGAAAGGTAAAATTAGTATTACCGAGATCATGAAACACCGCGCCCCCACCACTCGTGCGTCGCGCGAGAAGCACTCCGTCGTCTTGCATGCGCGCAAGCTTGCATTCGGTCCACGGGTTTTGGTTGCGACCGATCACGACGCAATCCGCGTTCCGCCACAGAAAGAGCGTCTGTATCTCCGAATTCATCTGCCGAAAGATCCACTCTTCGGTCGCGAGATTGAACCAAGGATTATGGCTTTGAGAGACTAAAATACGCAGTGGGTTCATGGTGCATCGGCATTTATCACTTGCGCAACCGGCTTGCCCAGTAGATTCTTCCCGACAAGCGAGTAAAAGGAGCATCTCATGGACGTCGGACAAGAACATAGCGAACACATTGCCATTACACCCGAGCTGGTACAGGAATTCGCAAAGGTTTCTGGCGACTATAATCCGATTCACCTCGACACCGACTACGCGGCGACAACACCCTTTGGTCGCCCGATTGCGCATGGCATGCTCACCGGCGCTTTGCTCTCGGGCATCATGGGCACCCGCTTTCCAGGGCGAGGTACGATTTTGCTCGAACAGGGCCTTAAGTACCTCAAACCGGTCTTTGTCGGCGATACCGCTCATTTCCTTCTGCGAGTGATTCACGTCCGCCCGGATAAACCCGTGGTTACAATCGCTTGCACCATCAAGAACGGCGAAGGTGAAGTCACGGCCGAGGGCGAAACCGTGGTGAAAGTCGTTCGCTAGGGACCTGCTGGGATTCACCAATCGGGCTAACGGGTTTGTTTTCAAGCTTGTCTTATTTTCACTTCTCGCAAGCTGCGATTGACGCAACGCACAATAAGCCTTAGATTCGGCGCCTATTCTCGAGCCAAAGCTTGAGCTCTTGCCCCCAGTCAAAGGTGCCAACTCATGTCTATCGCTAGCTTGTTTCAGATCGCTTCAGTTTTCTCCGTTTTGACGGCGTTTTCAATCGCCCACGCCGCCCCTGCCGCCCCCCAAAACGCCCCCCAAAACGCACCCAGAAACGCAAACAGAAACGCACCCAAAAACGCTGCGGAAGTCAGAGCGAAAATCCTCGCCGCTGGCGTTCCCGAGGGCTCTCTTAATCGCTTGACCGAGTACATCGCTAAGAACAATGGCACCAAGATCAAGACCGATATCTACACTTGCAAGGGCCAACCCAATGACGCCAGCCCCTGCGAGGAATCCGCAAGAACCTACACCACCAAAGAACTCACCATCATTGATCCGCGCATCGTGGTCAGCATTGATTTCTCCATGGAGTCGACTCAACAACGAATGTTTGTGATCGACCTCGTCACCGGAGACGTTAAAAAGTTTTTGGTCTCTCACGGGCAAGGCTGCGGCAAGAACAAATGGGCCTTTAAATTCAGCAATATCAAGGATTCCAAACAAAGTTCCCTCGGGCTCTACCAAACAGGTGAAGTTTACGACGGAAAATATGGCGACTCCATTCGCCTTTATGGCTTGGAGCGCTCAAATGACCAAGCCTACAATCGCGATATCGTCGCCCATCGAGCCGTGTACGCCCGCGCGGATTATATTAAGAAGACCAACCACGAAACGGGAAAGCCCTTCGGTCGCTTAGGCCTCAGTTGGGGTTGTCCGGCGATTTCGCCTGAAGATATGAATAAGTTCATGCCGGTTTTGAAGGCCGGAGTGATCTACGATATCTATCACCCAGCTCTCATGGACGTCGCGCAGAGCGGTCACGAAGTGAAGGTCGAAGAACCTCAAAACTGATGGAAGAACTAACGGCCAACTGCTCGGCTCAACTTCGAACCGACCAAGCTACCACTTCGGCGGGTTAACTCCAGGCGGCAGGAAGAAGACACCTGTCTGATACATCATATTTATGGTCTTCTGCGAAGTAACACGCAGGTCCCGCCCCTGAGGCGCGCCATTATCAACGATAAAGCGCCCGTCATCGCCGGCGGAAATATAGGTATGCCCCGGCGTCTGCCCTGCGCCGTTCATCAAAAGCGCACCGGCGACTGGACGATATTCACGAGAATCCCACGGAATCCAGCCAGCAGCATCGAGCGCCTTAGAGAAATTCACTACGGCCGCCGAATAGGACCAGATCAAAGGATTGCCCTTGGTCACGTTAAAATCATCAGTCACCGTGTAGCCGGCCCGGGCATAGGCCTCGCGCACGAACTCAGACATGGTCTCCGCACAAGGTACGTTTCCGAAATTGTGCCGGGGAGCCGTCGCTTGAGTCGCGATGGTCCATGCGCCATATAGGGGCACGACACCGTCTTTTTCGAATCGAATCGAGTCTTTGATAGCCTGATCTTTAGCCACCATGATGAGGCCCTTTGGAGTCGCGACCGTGCGAATCGCCGCGCGCCGAAGTTCTTTAAAAATCTTGCTCCACTTGGTGCGCTCTTTGGCATTCAAAGACTTCGGATCAACACCTTTATTAACGTGCGCACCGAAGCGCTTGATCACTGCCTTGGTATAATCGAATTTAGGTTTTCCTGACGGCTCATAGTTCTCTAAGAACCCTGGGCCAGGGGTGCCGCCGTTGAGGATCGCAAACTCCCCGTTCCCCCCCTGCATCTCACCGACGATCGAGGCGGTTACGTACAAACCACCCGTTGTACCGTTAATCTGCTCAAGTTTCGACGCCGGAAAGTCGCTGCTAGTACTCCGACAAGAAAGTTTCTAGCCGTTTTTTAGAGCCCGCTTCTTCGCGGGTTTGACTCTTTGCAGTAGCAACATGTTTTTGTTCTCGATTATCCATTCAAATTCCTCGCCTTTTTCGATCTCGAAACTCTGT
>SXRI01000073.1 GCA_005793615.1 Bdellovibrionales bacterium | reverse complement strand
CTCTTCAATGAGTTAAGTTGAGAATAGCACGAGCGTCGCTGAACTTTCAATGCCTAGAGATATTGAAAGTTCTTTGTCGCTCCATAAGTATCACTCGTCACCGGAAGAGGTCTCAAGACCAGAGGCTTTGCGATCGCGGTTAATGATTTCGGCGAATTCTTCCGGCGTGGCGCCAAGAAGCTTCGTCACGGTCGCTGCTGCATCGGCGGCCTGTTGGTTGGCCTGTCTCATAAATTCAGAGCGGACCAGGCCAAAGGCACCGGTGCATACACCGAGAATGCCGAGGCGCACGTCCGCATCGACCACTTTGTCAGTTTTATTGAGATCCAACGTTACGTGGTAAAGCGGCAGAGGAATCGTTAAACCCATTTTTTGCTTTAGAATCGGCGTCGAGTTACTACGTGAGCAAAGGCTTTCGTTGTCGGAAACCTCGAAACGCAAGATCCAGTTGGCGCGTTTGACGCGTCCGACTTTGCCGAACTTGATATCAATGACTGGCATCTTAAGGCTGAGGGGTTGCGCGATCTCCAAGAACATCATGGTTGCATCAGAAGGGGAATTCACCTCAGGAATACTGATCGGATTTGGTCCATCCACTTCTTGTGGATTCACCATGCTCACCAATTGAACGCGAGTTTCGCCATCTAAGCCATTTAAGCGAAATGAAACCGCCGCCGCCACCGGAAGAAGCGGAAGCTTGCCATCGAGCACGCGTCCGAACTTGGATTTTTTAAAGCTCTCGATATTGCGAGCCGCGGCTTTTGAGAAATCTTCTTTGTCGTCACTTGCCTCGACAAGCGTAGCTTCGCCGTTGATACGGCTAACGGGGTAAACAATGAAATTGAGATTGATGTTCATGCCGGGTTGGCCGACACCGAGGCGCTTGGCGACATCGGCGAGTTCACTGGCAGCCTGAAGAATCTTAAGCGAGAGGCTGGCAGGATCCTTGGGGCCCTTTTGTTCAGCGGCCGAACGCAACACGGGAGTGATGGCTGACATTACCGAGGCGCCAGCCTGTTCACGAACCTGTAGAACTGTGTTGTCGAGACTCTGTTTTTCGTGAATGCCGACGGTGATGTGATTTTCAACACTGATGAAACTCTTGATTCCGAAAGCGATGTCGCCGCCGTTGCTTTCATCGGCAAATGCCGTGGGGGTAGCGATGATAAGGAGTGCTGCGAAGGTCATGGGTTTAATAAGCGATTTCATTTTTGCGCTCCTTGGCTATTTTCTTCAGTGCCAATGTCATTAGCGATGGTAAGGGCGAGTGATTTCATCAGCGCAGTCCGCGGGAAGGGGTTTTTCAACATGAGCCCGGGGCCGTTTTCAGAACCGATTTTCGTGACTTGCACGACGATCGGCAGGGCCATGCCCCAGTGGTGGGTACCGATGATTCCCAAAGACGACGTTTGAATGCCCTGGTTTGCGGGATTGAGGGAAGCAATCAAACGTGGCCAGAACATGGTTTTGTAGATCGCGACCTGACTGTCGTTAAGTGGCACGCCAGCGTACTCAGGACCGATTTTCACATTTGCGAGGTCAGTCCAATTTTGCACCAAGGAAACGTCATCAGGAGAGCCGGGGTTGTAGGCGAAACGATTGCTCGCAAGAGGATTGTCTTGTGGCGCCATTGTCCCCGAGATCGAATAATAGCGAACGTGAAGCGGAATCTCGTGTGTGCGCCACCAGCTCAAGCGTGAATCCGTTGTGAGTTCATTAACCCCTTGTAGAGCTGCAGTCGCGAGTTTTTTGAAGCGGCGGACATGGCTGTTATAGGTGATGGTGTAGGGGTTGGGATTCTCGTGGGCACGCTCCGGCAAATGTGTGCGGATGAAGTGAGTGATCGGCTTGGCATCACCGCTCACCAGACTCTGCAGAGCCTCGGACAGTAGCAGCACATCTTGCTCGACATTACTGGTGATCAGACCGAACTTCATCGACTCGGTCATCAGCATATTAGCGGCGAAAGCCGGGTCGGCGATACCGCGGTTCTCGATGAGCTGTTTGATCCAGGCGATAACTTTTTGTGTGTCGCGCTTGATAATGTCGGCGGTCAGTGTCTGAGCTTGTTTTGTCGCCTCTTCAGGTTTTGCGCTCCCGGCTGTGGCCATCGCTGAAATGAATTTCCACCAGGCGAGAGTGTTGTAGCTGAGCCACTTCATATTTCGCTTACCGTACGGAGCTTCGTCGTTGGCCGGCAGCAGGGTCAGAGAATCGCGCAAGACGTTCACCAAATGTACTTGCTGATTCACGGGATTCTTTTTATTGAGTACAACATCATCAGCGAGTGCTGAGCCGAAGACAACGCCACCCAAAGAAACCATGGCCTTGACGTTACCGAGCCAAGGTTTATTTTCTTTTTTAGCTTGGCTCAACATTTCGAGAGCATAGTCGGTACCGCGTGAGTAACCAACGAAGGCGATCGAGCTGGGTGTGTGCCCCAGGATCTCGAAAAACTTTTCAAGACGGCGTGTGAAAATCTTGGCGTTGTTCTCTTGTTTGCCGAGTGACTCGAGCGTCATTGGGTCCATCTGGAACAAAACCACGCGAACCGAAGGCCGGCCATTGGCGTCGTCGAGGCTACCGACGTTCATGAGTTGCCCCATGGAGACATTCTGCTGACCGCGATCCTTCTTTTCCGGGCTCAAACGAGCGAGAAGTTCTTGCTCATCGCAAACCGAACTCTGCGCGGTCACTTTCGAGCATTCACGGTCGTAAATCTCAGCCGAAGATTTGGCCTCAAGAGCCTCCCGCCACTGACGGGCAAAGGCTGAGTCATTATCGAAGGTACCGTCTTTGCGTTGCACCGGGAAGACCTCTTCGAAAGCGCGTTTCTGTATAAACTCTCCGAAAATTCCCGGTACAACCACGATCAACAAATCTTTGGAGTTGAGCTTCTGGGTGAGCGCGGTCAGATCGATGGGAGTGGGCTTGGCTTGTGAACCGCGATTATAGAGTTCTTGCGCTGTCACGTTGGCGTAAACATCATGCATTTTGCAGAGCATGCCGCGGGCGACGGCCTCGTCACCGTGTTTGGCGTTTTCCGAAATCTTCTCGCAGCGATCTTCGAAGAAATTGCGCTCGTTGAGAAGTTTCGGAGCCGGAGCATAGATCAAATGATTGAGCTGCTCGAGATTGCGCGCGCTGGGATCGACGGTCGCCGCGAAAATCTGTCGGAAAAGATCCGCGTTGGTCAGGCCTTAGGCGGCGGTTGCCAAAGGGGAGTTGAGCAGGATGAGTAAACCTACGGTTCCTTTTAATTTCGAAAGCTTCACGGCGGCGGCTCCTTTTGTATCTTTTACATTGCGGTACAAAAATCGCGCCAAGAATATGGGAACGAAGAACCTGGCGGTAATGCCTGCGAAGGTCGGGGAAAACTAGTGAAATCGTCAGGTTAAAGCCTGTCAGACGATGGGCAAAGTGACCTCAATCAAAGTGGTCGAATGACGAACTTTTGGTCCCTTTGCCGTGGGAGAGCGCACCCTCAAGATCAACAGGATCAACGTTTGAAGATCGCGCGGCACATATTGCCAACACTCGGACGTTGGGGAACGCGCGGGGCTTCGCCGACAGGTAATTCCGCCATTTTGGCGTAGGCGCTGTAGGCAGACATACTCTTCGGTGCGAACTTAGCGTTGACCTGGCGAAGAGCTTCGAGGCGTCGTTGGTACTCACTTGCAGTGAGCAGACCGATGTCCATCCCAGCCGAGCGTCGCCATACGTCGCTGATGCCTTCAGCATAGCCGCGAAAACGATTACCGACTGAGGCCTTTAAGCCTTGCTCGGGGAATGTGCCCTTCGGAGTCGCGCGAAAGCCATAGCCGGCGATAAAGAGGCGTTTCATCCCAGACATCCATAAACCGATTCGCTCAACGATGCCGTTCGGGGCGATCAGCACGTACTCTTCAGCGTTGACGAGCGGGACCTTGTCCATATAACTCCACCACAACCACATTTTCTTGATGATGTTGGGATCGCTGATTTCCTCAACTTCGAGTTGTTTGGCGGCGGCCTTCTCTTTTTTCCACTCGGTGATCACCTTTTCGCGCCATTCTTTCGCCGGGTTCCATGAATATTTGAACTTGAAGCCGGCAAGTGCGGCGTAATTCTCGAGGATGATTTGTTTCTCTCGACGAATTGTCCATGCGTCAGACTCGGGATTATCGAAGATTTGTGTGTGTATGCCCCACTCTTTAGGCATCGGTGCCATTCGAGCAATCAAGTTCTGGGTAATCTCTTGACTCGATGCCAAGACAACGCCTGAGTTGATCAGTTTGTTGATATAGAAGTCAGCGACTAAATTTGCAGCTTCGGCGTATTTAGCTTGAGCCGTTGCGGTGTCACCCGCGTGTTTCGCCTCATGACCTTCAAGCATGATGAGACCGTACTGCTGCCTGATTTGTTGCCAAATTGAAAAGCTGAATTCTTTTCCGCCGACCGTATAGAGTTTCTCGGCTTCCGGCTGGTTTTTAAATAACTGGATCGGACTGGAACGAGCTTGGTGCAACATAAACTGAAGTGAACTGATGTTCCCACCGAAGGGATTGCCGAACACCATTTTATTGACGACGTCGAAGTTGACGACATCAACAATTCCCGAGAAGGGAAGTTGGCTGGTCTGCATCTGTTGTCCGATAGTGTTGACGATCAGCTTGCCCATAGCGGCGAGTTCAGGCTTGAGCATGACGTTGCCGCGGCTAAAAACTCCGAGTTCA
The DNA here is from genome assembly GCA_005793615.1 of Bdellovibrionales bacterium. Taxonomy (GTDB): domain Bacteria; phylum Bdellovibrionota; class Bdellovibrionia; order Bdellovibrionales; family JAMPXM01; genus SXRI01. The sequence goes on along the minus strand of SXRI01000073.1, from coordinate 1,924 downwards.
ACTAGAACGTCGCGCAAAAGCTCTGCGCGCATAGAGACTTCGACCAGGTCGCGGGTCAAGTAAGCCGGGATGAGGTCGCGATTGTCGACGGCCGAAGCGTCATAGTTGACCGGAGCATTTGCGCGGATTTTATCGATGTTTTCCACGTAGTAATCGAAACGTTTACTGACAAGCTTCTCGCGGAATTGAGGATCAATGTTCTGGACCGTGGTATTATCAAGATTCACTCGGCGCTTAAGCTCAGGGTAAATGAATTTCTCAAAGTACTCGCGTGTGCCGCGAACTGGTAGTACCTCAAGAAGTTTCTGATTGTTGGGATTTTCCCAGTAGGCTTGTTCAAGTTTCTCCGCCGGATCAGAAATGCTCTCTCGCAGACTCATTCCGAGTTCGGTGATCTCTTCCTTAAGCTTCAGGGTTTTTGCAGCGTCGAGTTTCGTGGTGTCGCCGGCAGCGCGCAGGACCGATTCCAACTTATCAATTGTACGGTCCAGGACTTTTTGACTAAGATTGAAGCCGCCAAGAATTCGCGCGCGCGCCTCAGGTGTGAACATAACGTGGTCGACGTCGAGCAGAGCATAGAGCACGGTGAGCGAGGCATCAACGGCGACCATTTTTCGAATGCGCGCAGGGTTGAGCTCATCGGGGCGAGTCCATTCATGGGCATGACCAATAGGAGAAAAGCCGAGATGGAAGCTGGTTAAGTCGACGATCGTATGAACGGCAGACGCCACTTGTTTGAAATCGCGTTTCGCCAAAGACGCGTCGAGATGAGAGTAATGGCGAGCGGAACCGGCGCGTGATACACCTTTGGTCATGATTCGAGTGCGTAGCGACTTGAACTGGTTAACAAGGCCCTTCAAATCTCTGACCTTGATCGTGCCCTGCTCAGCCGCAGTAGCTTGAGTGAAGTGAACCTCAGCAACCGCCGGGGTGAAAGCGTCGGTAGCGATATTGTCGTCGACAGCTTGATTGTACATGGCCATCATCAATGCCACTGAGGGACGCATGCCGAACGAGGTCAGATTATAGGCCTGCATATGCATATGGCCCGGCATTGCCGCCGCGAGCGCCGAATTGGGACTCACGAGTGAGCTCATGAATACCGCTGCGGCCATCGTTGTCATTCTGAACTGTCGATTGAAAAACCTAGCTAATTTCATATCTCTTCCTACGTACCCACGAGGCGTCGCGTGTTACGCCGCCTCTTAAAGCCGCTCATCAGAACAGATGCTCAAAGCCCTAGTTCTTAAAAACTTGCCGGCAACTCATGGCGCCGTTAGCGACACCAGCGCGTTGCTGTTCAATAACCTCGAGCGGTGTCAATGGCGATCCATCTTTTCGATTCACAATTTCCTGCAGGCGTTTTGAGAACTCCTCGTTGCGTTTTTCCCACGCTAACTTCATGCGCTCAACGGTGGCATTATCGTAGACGTTCCGAAATACGCCGGAACGGCGGAGCTCTTCGAACAGCTCCGCGTTCTGCCAAAGTCTCGCATCCAGGACATCGGCATTGACGATCCGCGGATTTCCAAATGGTTTTTTAATTAGTTTGAGTGCAATCAAGGCGCTCGAGATCTTGAATGTTGCATAGTCCAAAGTGGTGTACTTGAACATAGTCAACATGAAAAGTGCACGATCTCGAGTGCGAACATCGACCAGCATCTGTCGTGCTTTGATCAACTCTTCGAGTTTAGCGAGATCTCGTTCAATTTGACCGCCGTCGCCACCAACCCATTTCGTCAAGTGTGCCCATACGGTTGAGGTGATCTTCTCTTCGTTCAGACGAACTGGAGTAAATCCGAACTTCTCCGTAACTGCATTTTGTTTGGCTTTTTGAATTTCACGCTCAAGCTGATATAGGGTATCGTTTTCAAAGGTATCCTTTGGGCCCGGACCATTGTCTTTGTCTCCGAGAGCAGGAACT
>SXRI01000072.1 GCA_005793615.1 Bdellovibrionales bacterium | reverse complement strand
TCTGCCCGAGTACGGCGACATTCCATTGTCGCGGTTTTCGCCGCAGGTGATTTCGCGTTTTCAGCACGCCGAGAAACTGAAAGGCCTTGAGGACGCCACCGTGAATCGCAAATGTCAGGTGATCATGGCGATCCTTAACCATGCGGTGAAACAGCGGCGGATTCCGTACAACCCAGCCCAGGGTTTTACGAAGCTTAAAGAGGCTCAAAAGGAAGCAAAGTACTGGAGCCGCGAGGAAGCGAGTGAATTTTTAGCTAAGATGAATGCGAAGTACCCATTCGATTCACCAAGGCGCTGGATCTATGTAGCTTACCTAGTAGCACTCAACACTGGTTTAAGATCAGGAGAAATCTGGGGGCTGAAACCAGAGGATCTCTCACCGATAGCTAACGTGATTACAGTATCGCGTCAGCTAAACGCGGTGACAGGACTCTTAGGGCCAACGAAGAGTCGACGCGGACGAATCGTGCCTTGCACTCAAGAAGTCGCTCACGAGCTAAAAGGTGTGATCAACTACAACGCTCGAAACGGAAAGTTCAACCAGCATTCGACGATATTTGTGAACGAGCGTGGTGGCGCGATTGATTACAAGAATTTTTACCATCGTCGGTTCATCCCGGACATCAAGACCTGTGGTCTTAGGCCTATCCGGTTTCATGATCTCAGGCACACGGCGACCACACTCATGATCGCTTCAGGTGTCGACGTGAAAACAGTGAAAGAGATCTGCGGACACGCGGACATTTCAACGACGATGAACTACGTACATCTTGTGGCAGCTTCAGTTGAGCGTGTGCCGCTCTTGTTTTCACTCAGCCCGGCAAACGCGAACGTCAACAGTGTGGAAAAGTGCGCGACAGAAAATCGAGTTTTTGAAAATGCGGCGGTTAAATGAAAAACGGTGACCATTCCGTGACCACTTTTTGTGAGTCCGGCAATCGATGCAGAGGGTTATGAAGCGCAAAATATTTAACGTTTACAACATGTTAAGTATGGCGTGCCCGAGAGGATTTGAACCTCTGACCCTCGGCTTCGGAGGCCGATACTCTATCCAGCTGAGCTACGGGCACATTTGCGGAAAGCGGGCATACTAGCGGGATGCGGCAAAAGAAGCAAGCCTGACCTTGGCAATGCGCCGCTCTAGCGCGGCCACGGTCAGGACTCGGGCGCGAATTTTAGCGTGGACTCGGGGCAAAGACGCCATCAACTTTTAACGGCCCGACTGAGACTTCAGAACTATCTTTAAAGAGCTTAATGCCTTTAGGGATCTCGAGCGCGGCGTTGAATTCCTTTTCACAACGACGGCCCAACACCGAGTCAAGCATCGCCACCGCTTGTCCGACTGACGAGAAGAACTCGTTATTCCCCGACAACACCAGGCCCGAACGCGGCGCCACTTGGCGCAAGCCTTGGTAAAAGTGGTCTTTCGCATAACAAGCGAAAATACCGATCATCTTCGGCGGCGTAGAGGTCTCACGAAGCGCCCCGTACATCAGATTCGTTCCGGGATGGTTCTTTCGATACCAGTTCAGATCCGTGGTCGGAGGTTTCTTTTTTAACTTCGGTGGCGCAAAGTCTGGTCCGCCACCGTCGCGGGCGTGACCGATATACAGCACCATATCGCTATGTTTAAGTGAGTCAGCAAAGAACTCCCGCGCACTCTCCGTGACCTCAGCCTGCTCTTGCGCCCGCGCCTCTGAGTTATTAGATTTATCGCTCGGGCTCGCAGAGCTGCGGAAGATCCGCACGCGAATGTAGCGAAAGCGCTTATTCCCGTCAGGACCGATGAACTCCATTCGTTTACGAAACACCGAAGCGTCGTCCAACTCCTGCTCAAAGCCACAGGCCGAAACCCCGGGATTGCGACACGGTGAAGTCAATTGATCGCGTATCAGCGGAGCCGCGTAGTAATCATCGACCAAGTCATTTCCTAGTAATTGATCATCCATATAGCCCAGCGAAATACGCACATCGATTTCGGTGTCGGCTTGCGTCTCTTGCGATTTTCTTGGTTTGATCTTAAAAAAATCATTGTAGGTCTTGCGACACTCGGGCGAAGGATCAGTGCCCTCGAACCCCGCACTCGTCGACGCACATTGCGGACAATCAGAGTTGGGTTGCCCCAACTTCGAACCGAGATAGAGAGTGTGCTCCATCATACCTCGATAGTGAGCTCCGCCCTTAAAGGTCGACTCAGGTACTTGCGTGGGCGCAGGACGGACCGGCTCCGGGCGCCGAGGCTGAGGACGATACGGTTGTGGTTGATGCTGTGGCGGCGGCGGCCGGGGCCCGGGATACTGATCTGGATAAGGCTCAGGATAATACTCGGGCTCGGGCCTCGGTGGCGGCATCTCCTCTGAGCTTTCGCTGCCGAAAATATCTTCCAACCACCCGGCTTCAGCCGTGACCGCCGTTAAACCTACAAAAAACAAAAGAAGAAGCGCCCTCACTGGCCTCCCCTTTTGCTACCCAGACTCGCACTGGCATTCTTACAAGCCGAACGAAGTTTGCGGTCGCTCTCGCGCTCGCAACGATCGCCACTGAAAAGCGGTTTTAACTGTGAGCGCTCAGAAGCCGGTAGTCGTGGCACTGTTTTCAAGGCCAAAAGCCGTGCCTGCATCGGGCGAACATCCAGCGCGAGCACCATGCGCCGCTGCCGCTCAGCAGTTTTAAGCTCCGCGTGCGTCACCAAAAAATTTTGAACTGCCGAGATGCGGATATCATAGCTGCTGGCATTTAAGAGCTCCGTGAACGCGCCATCACTCACCGCCACCTTGAAACTAGTCAGCCCCTCGAGAACCGCCACCTTTGCTGCCGGCGAAAGCAAAACCGGTAAGCGCTGCAGATACACGCTAGCGAACTCTTTCTCGATCGCAGACTCACCGGAAACCAGTGCATTGATGTGCGCAAACACCGTCCATTCCTCTGTTCTTTGCGCAAGAATCTTAAGCTGTGGCGTGAGCTCGATCGCACGCAAAAGTACCGCTGCCTTCAACACAGAAAGCGGTGCCGAAACCGGACTTGAGTTAAGATCGTCGCGTAAAATCGCCACGATTTCTGCGCGCGGCGCCTGGCGCAAACGCTCGAGCACGGCGTCCATGTTCTGCGCCCCTTGCAGGGTGAGCAATAGAATGTCCTCTCGATAGGCACGTTCGCTGGGTCGAACATCGCTACCAGTCCCAACACTCGCAATCGAACGGCCCACGGCTGAGACCCCGACACTCCCCGCTCCTACTGCGGTCGCTATTTCTGACGGCAGCAAGGCGAAAAGTAGCGATACAATAAACACCGACACGACCGCATCAAAGAAACACTCTTTAGGGTCCTTTGGAGCTGCCTTCGCCGGCGCGTCTGATAGCGCGTCTGATAGCGTTTCTGGTGGCGCACCATTCGCGAGATTTTTTTCGGGCCTATTCGTAGTCATACCTGGGAGTTATCGGCACTCCGGAAACGTGACTTTACGCGGCCTCGACCGCAAGCTAGTACTTTGACAGATAAATTTCTAGCCGGTCTCACCGAGACTTCTTCGCCGGTTGGTATCTAAATTTTTTCCGCGCTTTCTTTTTGGTGAAGGTCCAGTTGATGGTGATCTTCTCCTTATTGGCTCGTTTGTTCCAT
>SXRI01000071.1 GCA_005793615.1 Bdellovibrionales bacterium | reverse complement strand
TTCCAAAGAGTTGGGAGTAAGCGGCGTGATCGACGGCGGCAGTGCGGTGTTTTACTGCTATGGCGGTTTGATTCTCGGTGACTTTGCCAGCGGCTTTCTCTCGCAACTGATTGGAAGTCGAAAACGCGCGATCTTGATGTTTTTGTCGGGCTTGTCAGTGATGATCTCCGGGTATTTTTGGGTTCGAGGTTCGTCGCCTGAGCAGTTTTATACGATTTGTGCGCTGCTTGGTTTCACCTCTGGCTATTGGGCGATGTTCGCGACCGTGGCTGCCGAACAGTTTGGTACTAACTTGCGTGCCACCGCCGCGACCTCGGCTCCGAATTTTGTTCGCGGAAGCCTAGTCTTGATGAGTGAGGCTTTTTTGTTTCTCAAGCCAGGTTTCGGTATTCTCCACGCCGGCGTGATGGTCGGTGCTGTGGTGATGGCGCTTTCGCTTTTGGGCCTTTACTTGATTCAAGAAACGTTCGCAACTGACCTTTCGTTCGAAGAAATCTGTTAACTAGAATGAAGCTGATCAACAATGGTTTTATTTGCTTAGGTGCACTGGTGTTGGTTTAATCGAGCAAACGTTCCTGCTGGAGGTTCTCGGTTGCATGCCGCACGTGAGTTGAAACGATATGTCCGTCTGCTACGTCCTGGCTTGCTTGAACCGGCAGGAGTAGCCAATGCAAATTTGGCGCGATTGATTGGTAAGCTCAAGGACTCGCCGCAGATTTGTGCGGAGCTAGCGAGCACTTTGCGGGAAGTTCTGCTTGCTAGTGATTTTACCACAGCGTTGACCGAAACCGGTTTGACTCTAGAATCGGGTTTGCTGAGTGAAGTCTTTAAGCGCTTGGAACACAAATTTTTGCCAAAGTTGATCGACCAACAGGACATACTTGGTTATCTGCGCCGTATCTTCGATGCCGAGCGCGATGCAAGATGGCTAGAGAAAGTCGATCGACGCCTGTTTGCCGAATTTCTCGAACTCATTTTACCTCGCCATGAAGAAGTGATTGAACAACTATCGGGACAGTTCTTCATGAGTCTGGAAATTCTTGGATTGCGACTCGCTGGTCTTGGTTATGAGCCGGTGGTGACTCATCGCTTGCGTAAGCGTCCGGACTTTCAACATGCTTTCATGGATGTCACTCGCCACGTGCACGCATTGACATCTCAAAATAAAGACTCTTTTGCCCATGTTTGTGAGGCGCTTGATCGCTGTGAACATGCGGTTCAATGGATTCGGTCGCGTCGTGGACTCGAGGGCGTGTCGATGGCCTTGACCTATCGTCTGCTCAAGATCCAGCAAGTGATACGGCGAATGCGAATGGTGTTGAGTTTGAACCAAGCTGCGCTAGGTGAGTGGACCACTGAGCCCGCGCGCGATCTTTTTTTTGAAATCACACTTGCGGAAATCCGTCGATTTGAATTTCGTCAGTTCTTGGCATCCAACGTCGAACTCCTGGCCTTTCAGATCACTGAGCACACCGGTAAGGCAGGCGAGCATTACATCACTCTGAATCGCGCCGAGTGGTGGGCGATGGGCCGTTCCGCCGCCCTTGGTGGCGCACTCGTTGCCGTGATTGCAATTGTGAAAATCACAGCCTCGCGCCTCCACTTAGCGCCCGCTCCCGAGGCTTTGCTCTACGGTTTAATTTATGCAATAGGTTTTATCGTCGTCCATATCTGTGGCGCAACTCTTGCCACCAAGCAGCCGGCGATGACAGCAAGTACTTTGGCGGCCACTCTTGACGAATCGGCCCATGGCCATTCTCAAATTGAGGGCGTTGCCGAGGTTATCGTGCGAACTGTGCGTAGTCAGATGGTGGCGCTATGGGGAAATTTCGTTGTCGCGTTTCCGGTGGCGGTGATTCTCTGTTGGGTGCTTCTCGAACTTGGTTGGCCTCTGATGACACCCGGTAAAGCTCAGGCGACGCTGGACTCCTTGCACGGACTAAAGAGTCTCTCGTTTGCCTATGCGGCACTGGCGGGTGTTTGTCTTTTCGCGAGCGGCTTGCTTGCTGGCTTCGCCGATAACTGGTTTGTGTTTAATAAGGTTGGCAGTCGACTCAAGCAGTCAGCACTGCTGCCGCGGCTCGTGGGCTCAGGTAATCTCGATAGGGCCATTCACACGATTGATCACAACCTGGGTTTCTGGGTGGGCAATATCAGCCTCGGTTTTTTGCTCGGTTCGATGGGAGCGTTGGGTTCGATCCTGGGCCTTCCCCTCGACATCCGTCATATTACCTTTGCCTCGGCGCAGTTTGGGGCAGCACTATTGAGTTTGAAATTCGCTGTACCTTTAGCAACCGTAGGTGCCATCGCCCTCAGTATTTTTGTAATGGGTTTGATCAATCTGGTGGTGAGTTTTTCGCTCACGATGTATGTCGTCAGCCGTTCTCGGAAGATTCGTTTTTCCAAAACGCCGCTCCTGTTGAAGTTCCTTGCGTTGCGTTTTGTTCGGCGTCCATTGGATTTCTTCATTGCCGAACGTGACTATGATTAATTTGGGATTAATTTGGGATTAATTTGGGATTGATTGATTTTCCTGTGGTATGGGGCTGTCGGGGGCTCTTTCTTCAAAGAGTCGGTGAAGTATGGACATCGAACACTCGATCTAATGTTTAAATTTCTGAGCGTCTACGAACGTCGCTCAAGATAAGGCGCCATTTTCCTAACTCCCAGTTTTGCGATCGCCGCTCTTTGATTACAAGTGCGGCAAAGCAACCTGAGGTTCTCAAGCGTCGATTCTCCTCCCATCGCCACTGGCATTTGATGATCGATCTCGAGCGCGTGTTGGCCCTTGCAGTTTACACATTGCCCCTGATCCCGCCGCCACACTTCACGCCGCACTGAACTTGTGATGCTACGTTTCTGGGGCGCCCCGAGTAAACCCCTTTTAAGCGGATTTGGCGATGCAGCTCGTTTCAAGGGTTTGCCCGGATCCCATTCTTTAAGCGCGAGATCAGCTAATTTTTCAATCAGCTCTGCCATCGTGAGCTGCGCATGCCCTTTAAGTCCTTTCAGGCGACGCAGCTTCTCAGCGAGATGGCGAGGTGCCGAGAACGTAAAGGAGATCATCTCGTCGTTGAGATCTTTGATCTTGTCTGGCTTGATCGGC
>SXRI01000070.1 GCA_005793615.1 Bdellovibrionales bacterium | reverse complement strand
GAAGCTAGTGATGCGAAATTTCGTGTTTTACTCCCGCATTAATTCCGCAGCGGCAGCGATTCCCTTTCCCGAGTGGTGTCTAAACGGTATACAGGACCTCAAACCCTGACCAACACCTGCCTCTGATCTCATTCCGATACCCAATAATTTCATACACTTAGCTTCTATTTTATCAAGATCCCCGCGGCATCTTCTTTGCTCTCTTATTGGGTATCGGTAACCCATTTCTATGTGACCAGGGAGAACGCTACTTATGACAGGCAAGTCGAACAATCATCTTGAGCGGCGGCAAGCGATCTTAAACAAAGCACTGAACACTGTGATTGGCATCGCCAGTGTCGGATTGGTCTTTACCGCGTGGGGATATGTCACGGGATTATCTGGCTCGGCGAAACCGGCATCATCGATGGCTGCTTCGATGGCGAAAATCACGGGTTTGAAAAAAGGCACTACTGATAACCACTCCAATAACTCCGAGCGCGAGACGGTTCTCAATGAGGCAAAAACCGGCAAAGACAATGTCAGCGATGAACAAGCCGCGAACATATTGTTCAATGACCCCTTCATCTCAAACAAATGGGGCCTCGAACGCACCTCGGCTCACAAAGCCTGGGAGATCACTCAAGGTTCCAAAGACATCGTCATCGCCGTGATCGATACCGGTGCCGACATCAATCACAAAGATCTGACTGACAATCTCTGGATCAACCCCGGTGAATCAGGAATTGTTAAGAGCGATTTTTGCGGTAAACAAAAGGAACCTCTCGCGGTGAAAGACTGTAACCGCGCAATCAACGGTGTTGATGATGACTCCAACGGTTACGTCGATGACGTTAACGGTTGGAACTTCGTCCAAAACGATAACTCGCTTGTCGACAACCATGGCCACGGTACGCATATTGCCGGCATCATCGCCGCGAAAAATGGTAATGGTCGCGGTATCACAGGTGTCGCACCCAACGTGAGCGTGATGATTTTAAAGTACTATGATCCGAAATCCAGTAATTCAAACAATCTCAAGAACACCGTCAACGCCATTCGCTACGCTATAAAAATGCGGGCAAGCATCATCAACTATTCCGGCGGAGGCACTGACTATTCGGCCGAGGAGTTCACCGCGGCCAAAGAAGCTGAGCGCGCAGGCATTTTACTCATCGCCGCAGCCGGTAACGAACGTTCCAACTCCGATGAAGCCGGTAAACACTACTATCCTGCTGACTACGGTCTCACCAACATCATCTCGGTAACGGCTGTGAACAAGGAAGAAACCAAAGTCTTGGCCTCGTCGAACTACGGTGTGCGCACTGTCGACCTCGCGGCTCCTGGCGAAAATATTTACTCAACTCTACCGGGCAATACTTACGGCGTGATGACCGGAACCTCGCAGGCAACCGCGTTTGTCACCGGAGTTGCCGCCCTGATTATGTCGAACAATCGTGAGTTCCATGCTCCTGATGTCAAAAAGTACATCCTGCGCACGGGAGATGAGTACGCGACCTTGCTCTCCAAAACAGGTACCGCGAAACTTCTTAACTCCTATAAGGCGCTGACCAGTCTCGATAAAGGCGTAAGTATCACGGGTGTGGTGGCCACCAATGCCGCCAACGTTGGTGCCCGTACGTTTGCGGCCGATCAGGATATTAAAAACACCAAGTTTGATACTTCCGCCCTTAGCGGCTCCAGCGCCAACCTCGGCGACGGCGATGAGCCGGCTGAGGCCATGGCGACTTTCGGTCGCGATTTCATGAAGGCCATCAAACACTCAAAATGATTTGGGACTGAGAAAAAAGCGCACGCCGATGCCGAGAGCCACTGCGGCTGCGCCAAGGCCCACAAGATCCCGCACTCCGGGGAGCAGAAACCCCATCGTCATAACAGCTCCACCCAACATCAAGATAATGTTGTTCATTTTCGAAAAGCGAAAACCCATCGTCGGTTCAGGCTCGCTCTCCGTCCCAACGACCGACTCCGTTTTAAAGCTTGCGAGCCCGATGATCCTTCGACGCATGGTTTTCGCTATTTCCTCATTAGGCGTCGTCACAAGTATCCGGGCATATCTCTGGGCCGCCACGCTCAAACAACCGGTACGGTAGCATTCTTCGACAAAACGCTCATGCTTCTCGCGATTTTCATAATCACGCATTAAAGCAGTCCAAAGCTCGGCAAGTTCACGTCGACCACCGAAGTCTTCAAGGCGCTCGAGTCTCTCGCCACCTGCGTCTTTTGCTTTTTTGGCAAGCTTGGCAAACACCACACCACAATGACGACACTCAAGTGCGGCCAGTGCATTCTTGCCTTCGCACTTCGGACACGGCGTCTCAGTATACGCCTCAGTGTAGGGCACGGGTTCCGTTGCAACTTCCAATGGGCGAGTCGGCAATACATCGCTCAAAAGATCATTTTCATGAACAAGCGCGACCTCAAAGCGTCCCTTACAGGTTTCAGACTGACATTGAAACTGAAGCCCTAAATTCTGCCCTGAGATTTGCCCCAATTTTTCATTGAGAGACCCACTCGACGTGATCGCCGCCTGCACCACATTCGAGTGCACTGAGTAAAGTCGCTGACAACGCGGACAGCGCATTCTATAGATCGCAAGATCCGCCGACAAACCTCTTGTCGGCGGTACCAAGTTCAGTCCGTCAATTGGACTGTCAATTGGACTGTCAATTGGACTGTCAATTGGACTGTCAATTGGACCGGCGTTTATACCGCCATTTAAAATAGCGGTGGGATCGCCCCTTAGATCAGTATATGTTTCTGGCGGCATCCAAGCCTCCGTTTGCTGCAAAGAGAACTTAATGTTACAAAGATTCATGCCAACAGAGCAAGCAAAGACCTCAGCAAAAATCCGGGTCAAAAAAATCTTTGAATGCGCCAGCCACTTCTTGCATCGCTATCGCCTCGGAGTAATTTCTGGCGTTTTGATCGGAATGAACTACATTCCCTTTTATCCGTGGGCGGAGTTCTTCTGCCTAAGTCCGCTTTTTCTGTTCTGGTGGACGAGAGCACAAAACAAACGCCAGACGTTTGTTGCCGGATGGTTGACGCAATTTCTTTTAAACTTGATCGGGTTTCACTGGATAGCTTACACAGCGATCGAATTCGGGCATTTTCCCGTATGGGGTGGAATCCTCAGCCTGCTTGGTTTTGCGGCCATCGCTCATCTTTATTTTCCCGTCGCTGGCGTCATCGCGCACTGGCTGATTCATCGCTTTCAACTCAAAGGAAAATCTTCGCTCTTTGTCTACGCGCTGACCTTTGCTCTCCTTGACCGCCTGGCGCCAAAAATCTTCCCGTGGCATTTCGGCTACCCTTGGCTTTGGGCGGGCTGGCCAGGAGCCCAGTTCACGGATGTCATCGGCTTTGAAGGATTGAATGTCATTTCTATTCTCGTCAACGCTCTCATGACCTGGTCTATCGTCGAAGGCCTGTTGAAATATGCCAAGGCACGGCGTAAACCATGGCTCATCGCCAGTGGCGCGGCCGCGATTGTACTGGCGGTGAATCTTGCCGGTGTCGGCCGCGAGGTTCCATGGAAAACCACCGACGCGGAACTCAATGTCCTCGCGATTCAGGGAAATATCGGCAACTTCGATAAATTGATGGCTGAATTGCGCTCCGAATTCGGCGCGCCGGTCGTTAAAAAATATATCGATCTGAGTCGGCAAGCCATCAGTGCGCACCCAGAAGCCCATTTGATGATTTGGCCTGAAACCGCTTTTCCGACTCTCCTCGACCGCCCATCAATGAATCAACGCCTTGCCATGCAGGTGCGAAGTTTCTTACGCGAAACTCATATGCCGCTGCTCACTGGCGCCTACTCGCACGACGGACGATCTCGTTCGGTTTACAATGGAATATTCTTTCTCGATGAAAACGGCGAAGCACCATTTGAGCCCTACCGTAAATCCATACTTCTGGTTTTTGGAGAAACCTTCCCGTTTTCCGAATACATCGACTACATGGGAAAGCTCTTTCCGAACCAGGGTTCGTTTGCGCACGGCTCAGGCCCCAAGGTTTTCAGATTGCCTCTCGCGCGAGCCAGCGACCAGTCGGTCGCCTTGGGCCCGCAGATTTGCTACGAAGGACTCTATCCATGGTTTTCAGCCGAGCTTTCTCGTGAAGGCGCACAGATTTTCACTAACGTTACTAATGACTCCTGGTTCTGGCGGCCCTTTGAACCTAATCAGCATTTATACATGACGCTAGCTCGCTCAATCGAGTTTCGCAGACCCCTGTTTCGCTCCACCAACACCGGTATCACAACCGCGATATTGGCCAGCGGCGAAATCCTTGAAAAATCACCGATTGGTGAAGAATGGACCGGCGTCTTTCGCATTCCCTATCTCAAGAACCCAGAACATACGTTTTATGAGCGCTACGGAGCCGCGTGGCCGTGGATTTTGCTCTCTACCTTAGTCTTGGTGCTGGTCTTAGGTAAGCGGTTCAAGGTATAGTCCGAACTTGAATGGAAACTCAAAATAATACCTCTCTCAACTCCCTTGATTGGACCGAAGTTCTTAATCGACTGCAAGGTCTTGCCACCAGCGAGCCGGCACGCGCACGACTGAGAGCTCTTGAGCCACTGGCTTCAGCAGCAGATGCACAAAAGAGCTTCGCGGCAACCCTTGAAGCGCAAGCTGTGCTCGCACTCGGCGAACGTCCCTTCATGGAAAGCCTCGATCTCTTTGGCACTTGGTTTCAGCGCCTTAAGCGCGAAGCGGTGTTGACCACACTTGAGCTGCGCGACACTCGCCGCTTCTGTATCGAAGTGGTCGCTCTCAGCGAAGTCTTACGTACTGCTGCCGATTCTGGCTCACCATGGATTTCGCATCTCAAAGAACGTCTCATGGAGGCCACCGGGCCGCTCTCGGCAATTGACCAAGTAATGACTCCGTCTGGCGAAATTCGCAACGACGCGAGTGAACGACTTTTTAACCTCTACCGCGACAAAACGAATCAAACCAAAACCCTACAAAACACTCTCGATCGCCTGATTAAGCAGCACGACATGGAACCGGTTCTCCAAGACCGCTATGTCACCAACCGCGAGGGGCGCTGGGTAATTCCCGTTAAATCCGGGATGCAGGGCTTTTTCCCGGGGATCATTCACGCCTCGAGCGCATCAAAACAAACTGTATTTATGGAACCCGATGAGGTCGTGCCGCTCAATAACCGTTTGCGCCAGATTGAGGTCGAAATCGAAGAGGAAATCGAACGCCTCTTGGTGGAGCTCTCGGAGTACCTGCGCACTCAGCTCTTCGGTTTTCAGAACTCCTATGAAGCGCTTCTGGATGCCGATATTCGCTTTGCGCAAGCAAAACTGGCTGAGATCCTTGAGGCCGGCCCCGTGGAGTTTGACAATAGGCGATTTGAACTCAACGATGTTCGTCATCCACTCCTGGTTTTGAAGAACGAGAAAGTCATTCCTAACTCTGTCAAACTCGGCGGCGATAAACGTATTCTGCTGCTCTCGGGCCCCAATGCCGGCGGTAAAACCGTTCTGCTTAAAAGCATTGGCCTCGCCGCCCAGATGGCTCGCTGTGGACTCTTGGTCTGCGCCAATGAAGGCTCGTTTTTGCCGTTCTTTCGCGGTCTTTACGTCGCCGTGGGCGACGCGCAAAGTGTTGACGCCGCTCTCTCGACTTTCGCGGCACATTTAAAGGTCCTTGATCGCGCCACCCATGCCAAAGGTGGCGATCAACTTTTATTGATCGACGAAATTTGTGGTTCCACCGATCCCGAGGAAGGTTCGGCACTCGCGCGCAGTTTTATCGAGATCTATGCACAAAACCAGGTTTTCGGCGTCATCACCTCACATCTCGGACCGCTGAAGGTCGGTTGGACTCCTGCGAGCGGCGTGATCAACGGCAGTCTCGAATACAACACACAAAGCGGACAGCCGACCTATCAGTTTTTCATGGGCGTACCTGGGCAAAGTCTTGCCATTCAAACGGCGCGACGCGTGGGAGTCGATAGCCGCATCATTGAAAATGCGATGAACTATTTAAGCCCCGAATCCAAGGCACAGCACCAGTATCTGCACGAGGTCGAAGCGATGCGCGATGAACTGCAGGAGTTACGCCGTGGTCTTTTCGATGAACTCAAAGAGGCGCGCGAAAGTAAACGCAAGTACCTTGAACTCGTGCAAGCCTTCAAGAAGGAGCGCGATCAATGGCTCGACCGTAGCGTGAAAAAGGCCGAGAAAAAAATCGATGAGATGATCGACCAAGCCGCGGTCACCGATATCTTCAAACGCCATGAAAAGTTGCAGCAAATCAAAACGGATCTTCCCGAAGTCGTTAAGGCCGCTCCTGCTAACCATAAACGCGCCAAGCTTGAAAGCGTCGAGGACTTTGAAAAGATCTATCCCTCGGGCTCGACCGTTTTTATTCCTTCAGTTGGCCAAGAGGGTATCGTACAGGGAAAGGCGAACTCCAAGGGCGAGATTCCGGTCCTTTCTCACTCAATGCGACTGTTTGTGCATTGGCAACAGCTTAAAGCTCCACAAAGTATACACAATCCCACGCAGGCGATTGTTCGCCGCTCCAGTGGCGTAACGGTTACCCTTCAAGATATTGAACGCGTGATCGATGTGCGCGGTAAGAGTGTTGAAGATGCCATCGGCTTACTTGAGACTCAGCTCGATGCCGCCGCTTTAAATAACGAGGACCGGGTGAAGATCATTCATGGCCATGGTACCGAGGTATTAAAGCGTGCGGTGCGCGCTCATCTTTCGCGTAGTATCTACGTTAAGAAATGGAAAGCGGGTCCGCCCGCCGGTCTCGGCTCTGATTATAGTTCTGGTTCTGGTTCTGGTTCTGGT
>SXRI01000069.1 GCA_005793615.1 Bdellovibrionales bacterium | reverse complement strand
GATTTCAAACTCAATCTTTCCGCCACGAGGCGTGAACTTAATCGCGTTTGACAAGAGATTATTTGCGACCCGCTTTAAAGCCGAGCTACTGCCGAGAACACGCGCTTCCATTGCCGTAGAGATGAAATCGAGTTCGATATTTTTACGTGAAGCGAAAGACTTTTGCTGAGTCACACAAGCCCCCAACTCCTCGTGAAGACTCAAGGGAACGAGCACCATCTTGTCTGAAATCTGTTTAAGACTGCTAAGATCAAGGAGATCACTCACTAACACCATCATATCCTGGGCATTGGATTCGATGAGACTCAGCATCTTCTTATCGCCGGCGTTTAAGGCATCACATTTGGCAACTATGGATGCACAACCGATAATGCCCGCAAGCGGACTTCGCAGGTCATGTGAACAAATTCCTAAAAACTTGTCTTTCAATTGCGTCGCCGTGTTTAGTTCTTCGATCACAGCACGCAAATCCCGTTCGATAAGAATTTTCTCTAGATGAATGGAGATACGGGCAATCAATTCCTCTTGAATAAACGGCTTGCGAATATACTCGGTTGCACCAGCCTTAAAAAGATTAATCGCGCGATTCTGAGAGTCATCACCGGTGATCACCACGATCGGCAGGTTTTTGTAACTGAGCTCGCTACGAATCTTGCGACACAATTCCTCGCCATTCATCTCGGGCATCTCCAGATCAGTCAAGATCATGTCGATCTGCATAGGATTGCTTTTAAAGACCTCAAGACCATGCGCGCCGTTCTCCGCGGTGAGCACGCGAATGTTCATCTCAGTTAAAATCTGAATGATGAGTTGTCGAACCGCGGGGGAATCATCAATGACCAGGATACCGAGAGAAGAGTATCGATTGTTCGGTTCCAGCAGAGACTTCACGCGCGAAATGAGTTCAGTTCCGTGATTCGACTTTGTGCTAAAGTTTGTCGCCCCGGCATCGAATCCCTTTTGTCGTCCTTCGATGGAATCATGTCCCGTGAGCATCACGATTGGTATGCTCTCCGCTCGTTCTTCATCACGCTCATACTGGCGAATGGCCGCACAAACCTCATAACCATTCATCTCCGGCATCTCGATATCGAGCGTTATCAGATCTACAGTACGGTCCTTAAGAATTTTCAGTGCTTCTTTTCCCGAGTCAGCTTCGACAACCTGATATCCGGCCTCGGAGAGCCTAAGTTTGATCAGCTTGCGCACGGAGCGACTGTCATCGACAACAAGTATTGTTTTCTCAAACGGCATTAGAAAATAATACGTCTGAGCCGTGTTTAATGTAAATTACTATGGCAGAAGATGACGCAAGACCAAGGTCGATACGAGCGCGAAACTCGTGCCGGCGCTCCTGTTTCAATACACCATTTTGTCCGAAGGCAAATCGATTTGCTGTCCACCGGCGCCAACCGCCCCTACCTCGTAAACAGGATCGGAAACAAGCTCCGAAGTCAGTCCGTTGCCGAGATCGGATTGAAGATGTGCCGCACAGATCTGTGTAGCAAACAAGTGAACCTTAAGTTGGCCTGCGATATACGAAGCCGTCAATGGATTCATCTCGAAGACGAGTTGCAGGTGAGATTTCACCAGATCCCCAAGATCCTGTGGCTCTATTTTGGCTTCGCGAGGAAAACCCAAGTCGGTTTTGAGTACTTCGAGCTCCGGGAGGTTATAGAACATTCCATCAAGGCGCATCAGATCGCGTACGATCTCCACACCATCGGCGACAGGCATTTCCTTCCGAGATATCCGCTCGGAGAGTTCTTCTTGAACTACAAATTTTGAAATCTCATCGGTCCTAAGCTCTGCCACCAGGTTCTTGTAGGCATCAAGCACAATCATGATCGAACTGAAACGCGCAGGCTCAACCGTCTCAGCGAGACCGACCGCCGCGCCTAAGACAATAGATAGGGAACCAACAAGACGAAATGCCCTGACCGTCCACTTCCCCGGCACCATACGACCCCCAAAAATTCCAGCCAAACCCTTATCTTCACCCGAAAACCCGCCTTCCCCAGCTTGTCCCCGGCTATCGCCCGATTTCTCCTCTTCCAATCCTGATGCCAGGCTTCAGCTGAGCTCTACGGGTACCTGAGCCGAAATTTGTTTGACGATCGAGGAGAATCTTCATTTTCAGTGCCAAAGAACGCAACAGAATCGCGACAGAATCGCCCCCCACAGATCTTGCCCCAAAGAGAAATCTCATTTAGATTCAGGTGGTTATTATAAAAAATCACGCCCGACCAGGAAACTAAATGTCGATCACCAAACGCAATATCATCGCCACCGCAGCGCTCCCGTATGCCAACGGCCCTATTCATCTCGGCCACCTTGTTGAATATTTGCAGGCGGACTTCTGGACACGTTTTCAAAAGATGCGCGGCCATGATTGCCGCTACGTCTGCGCCGACGACACCCATGGCACACCCATCATGGTCAAGGCACGCGAACTTGGCATTCGCCCCGAGGAACTGATTGAACGCTCCTTCCAAGAACACTCAAAAGACTTTGCCGACTTCGGTATTCACTTCGATATCTATTCGTCGACCAATAGCGAAGAAAACCGCCAGCTCGCTGAAGAGTTTTATATTCGGATGCGCGACCAAGGCCATACCGAGGTTCGCAAGATTCAGCAGCTCTATTGCGAGCACGACAAAATGTTCCTGCCTGATCGTTTCGTCAAAGGCACATGTCCCACCTGTGGTGCCGCAGATCAATATGGCGACTCGTGCGACAAGTGCGGCGCCACTTATTCGCCAGCCGAGCTCAAGGGGCCTTACTGTTCAATCTGTCGCAATACTCCAGTTCCGAAAGGCAGCGATCACGTCTTCTTCAAACTCAATGATTTTCGTGATTTTCTGCAGGAATGGATGCCGGCGCATACTTCGCGTGAGGTATCCTCAAAGCTCCTCGAATGGTTCAAGGACGACTTACGTGCCTGGGATATTTCCCGAGATGAACCCTATTTTGGCTTCGAGATCCCGGGATTTAAAGGCAAGTATTTCTATGTGTGGCTGGATGCACCGATTGGTTACATTGCCAGTACCTGGCAACTCTGCAAAAAGCAAAAGGACGACTTCGATTCCATTTGGCGACAGTCCAACTCAAAGGCCGGCAATGAAATTTATCACTTCATCGGTAAAGACATCATTTACTTTCATTGTCTTTTTTGGCCAGCAATGCTCAAAGCGGCTGACTTTCGCCTACCGAATCAAGTCTTCGTCCATGGCTTCTTGACGGTGAATGGTGAAAAAATGTCGAAGTCGAAAGGTACTTTTATTTCGGCGCGCACCTATCTGAACCATCTCGATCCGATGTATTTACGATATTATTACGCCTGCAAGTTGACCTCGTCGTTAAATGATGTCGATCTCAACGTCGAGGATTTCGTCGGCCGGGTAAATTCGGATTTGATCGGCAAGATCACCAACCTTGGTTCACGCGGCGCTCAGATGCTATCGAAACGCATCGATGGCCGCCTTGGAAAACTCGACAAAGAAGGTGAACTCTTGGTGGCACGAGCGCAAGCACGCTCTGAAAGTATTGCCGCGCACTTCGAGGCCCGAGATTTTGCCAAGGCCTTAACTGAAATTCGCGAACTTGCCGACGAAGCTAATAAATATTTCGACGATAAGGCTCCGTGGAATTTAATTAAAGAAGATGTTCCCGGTACACGCGCTGTTCTTACGGCAACTCTGAATATTTTCCGCATTTTGGCCATCTATCTAAAACCGGTTTTGCCGGAATACGCCGATAAAGTCGCGTCTCTTCTTGGCGAGAGTTCTTACTCATGGGCTGACGCGCAGAAAATCCTTCAGGAATCGTCAATTGGCGATTATCAACATCTCGCCGTGCGCGTCGAACTTGAAAAATTCCAACGAGTGATCGAGGATTCTAAACCAAGCGAGGCGGCAGCGCCTAAAGCGACAACCGATGTGGCAGCGAAGTCTGCGACAAAATCTGCCACAAAATCTGCGGCAACCAAAGGTGCGCCACCGGCCACTGAGACTCCAGGCGAGATTGAGTTCGATGATTTCGCCAAAGTCGATTTGCGAATCGCGAAAATTCTCGAAGCCGAGGAAATCAAAGAGGCCGACAAACTTTTGCGCCTGAAAGTCGACCTCGGCGAACTCGGTCAACGCCAGATCATCGCTGGAATAAAATCCGCCTATCAGGCAAAAGACCTGGTCGGGCGTTTGACCGTGGTCGTTGCCAACCTCAAACCGCGGAAAATGAAATTCGGCATGTCAGAAGGCATGGTCCTGGCAGCGGGACCAGGTGGTAAGGATTTGTTTATTTTGTCTCCTGATTCCGGTGCTCAACCTGGGCAGAAGGTGAAGTAGGCTTGAAGTCAGCGATTGAGCTCCGCCCGCCAGACTTGCGCTTGCTCCGTGCCATCGTTGACATCGGTCACCGCCTGGAAAGCGTTTGGATCAATTTCGAAGCTCGCGGAGTTGAGTTACAAGCACTACGGGCCAATGTCGCCGCCTGCGCCAATGCGGAGTCGTTTGACCTCAAACGCCTGGCTCTTCATCTTCGTGATCTCCATGATGACATGTCGGCACGACATTTGGCGGCGATCTTGGTGCCGTTTGAACGCTTGCTGGGTAAGGCGCTTCGCGACGACGAGTTTCTGGTCAGTACGACAGATGCTCCTGATCGTCCCCGACAACGCGCGCCGATGGTGGTGATCGCCGACAATCTGCGCTCGGCCTTTAATGTCGGCGCCATCGTACGCACCTCTGAGGCCCTTGGCCTTGAAGCCGTATGGCTGACTGGTTACACCCCAACTCCGGATGAAGACAAAACCGCGCGCACGAGTATGGGAACTGAAAGCTCGATTCAGTGGCAGTCTCTGCCGCGGGTGAGCGATGGCATTCAGCGCGCAAAAGAGGCGGGTTACACAGTGGTGGCTCTCGAAACTGCCGCGGTGAGCGAAAGTCTTGATAATTTTATCTGGCCGGAGCGAGTCGCTCTTGTCGTGGGCAATGAACGTTTTGGTCTTGAAGCGGATATTCTCAAGCAGGTGGATCGGGTGCTTAAAATTCCACTTTACGGAGTCAAGAACTCCCTTAACGTCGGCATCGCCTTTGGAATCGCCGCCAATCATTATCGGCAAAATTTTACCCGCGTGCGAGCGCAGCATCCTGCACCATTGGCAGCGCCACTGGCCGCACGAACTTCGCAGGCGAGCGAAGCCTTAATGCTTCAGCCCATCGGCGTATTTCACGGCCCGGCACGATTTCCCTACGAGGCCCGTCGTCAAGGCAGCGAAGATTTGAGCGCCAGCATCGGCACCATTGAGCTCTACCCCGGACATCAGTTCGAGCAAGCTCTCGATGATCTTCAGGGTTTTGAGCGCATCTGGCTTATCTATCGCTTTCACCACAATCACAGTTGGAAGCCCAAGACACTTCCGCCACGGGGCCCCCATGTAAAACGTGGTGTCTTCGCTACGCGTTCGCCCTATCGTCCCAATCCCTTGGGCCTGTCTGTGGTCGAACTCGTGTCCATCGAGAATCTGCGCCTTAAGGTACGCGGTTTTGATCTTTTAGATGGTACACCGATTTACGACATCAAACCATACCTGCCCTATTCCGACGCCTTCCCGCAGGCTCGTGCCGGCTGGACCGAAGGCCTTAGCACTGAGGCGTATCAAGTCGCATTGTCACCGCTGGCCGAAGAGCAGATCCGCTGGCTCGAGTCCAGCGGCATCGATCAGTTCAGTGGATTTTTATTGGCGCAATTGGAATACGATCCGACTGACAATGAGCGTAAACGTGTCACCCAAACCGAAGTTGAAAACGAATATTGTTTAAGTTACCGCACCTGGCGCGCCGACTTTCAGATTCCGCCCGGCACCAAGACTCTGCTCATCCATCGCCTTCGCTCCGGATATTCCACGAGCGATCTAGCGAACCATACAGTGGATCCCTATGCCGACAAAGCCCTCCACCGAGAGTTCAATTCCGTTCGGTTCCGCGCCAACGAATGAGCTAGTACTCCGACAAGAAAGTTTCTAGCCGTTTTTTAGAGCCCGCTTCTTCGCGGGTTTGACTCTTTGCAGTAGCAACATGTTTTTGTTCTCGATTATCCATTCAAATTCCTCGCCTTTTTCGATCTCGAAACTCTGT
>SXRI01000068.1 GCA_005793615.1 Bdellovibrionales bacterium | reverse complement strand
CGGCGGCTGTTACGCCACTGGACCATTTAAGCGTGGGGCCACTGGTCGTGATCATCGCAGGAATGGTGCGTTTGAGATACTGTTCTAAATTGTAGACCCAGATGGAAATTTTGTTTAAGGCCGGAGCGAAGAATCCGCCAATCAGTTCACTGGCAAGGCTAAGAAAGTTAGCAACGGGGGCTTCGAGATAAGACTTCGCGCTTTCCAGGATCCATAACACCACAAGATGAATCAAGAACCAGGATTTGCGAAAAAAATCCAAAACACCTGCAAATAGGGTTGTCTGGTAATACGCTTTTGTTGTGAATTGATGCAGTTTGTGGTCGAAGAGCGAAGTTTTCGGAATGTGCTTTGTTGTTTTGCCAGAATGAAGTTCCACTGCGCTTAGCATTGGAATCAAGAAAACCGCTGAGAAGAGTGAGGCGATCAATGAGTAGCAAACCGTTGCCGCGACATCGCGGAACATTTGTCCGATCACGCCCTCGACGAAAGCCAGGGGGCCGAAAACGGCGATTGTCGAGAGCGTACTGCCGGTGATGGCGCCGACGACGCCTCTCGTACCCCATAAGGCTGCGGCCTTTCGGTCCTTCATTCGGCTCTGCAGAAGATGAATATTGTCGAGAACGACGGTTGAGTTGTCCACTAACATGCCGACGCCGAGCGCGAGGCCGGCAAGTGACATCAGATTAAATGAGACACCGGTAAAGTACATCAGGATAAAGGTGATCAGAATCGAGATCGGCATCGAGAGAGAGACCACAAACGTTGGCCACCAGTTTTGAATCAGCACGAAGATTACAAGCCCGGCGAGCACGCCGCCGTGAAAAACGGATTCGCCGACATTGTCGATTGCGACTTTAATCTGCGTGCCTTGATCAAGTAGAATCGAACCATGGACTTTGTCGGCGTATTCATCTAGAAATTCATGAATCGCAGCTTTGACCGTCTCGGCGATTTGCACGGTATTGGCTTCGGATTCTTTTTTGATGTCGATCACAAAGCTATCGTCGCCACGTAGATGCGTGCGTACCGGCGCTTTGTTGATGATCTCCTCGATCTGCGCAATGTCTTCAAGGCGTGTCAGCTTCGTGCCATCACGTTTGACCGTGAGATTTTTAAGATCATCAATTGAGTTCAGGCCGACACCAAGTTTGACACCGGTTCTGCGACCTTCAAACGAAATGTCGCCTGCGGGATAAGTGCGGTTGTTGTTGCGGATGATCTCGGGAACAGTCGCCAACTGGATGCCGAAGGACTGCAACGCAAGAGGATCAACGGTGACGGAGAGTTGTTTTTCGGGAGCGCCGATAAGACTTGCGATGGCAACGCCGTCAATAGATTCAAGTTTGCGTAGCAAGACATCACGTAAAAGCTGTACCGTTTCTAGCGGTGGTGTGGCCGGGTGCGCGGGGCGAATAGCAACGCGAATTACCGGAAGCGTATTGGCTTGAAATCTTAGTATCTTCGGCTTGCTGGCGGTGTCAGGCAGTCCGGCGCTATCCAGGCGTTCGCGCAGCACCGAGACGGTTTCCAGGTAGTTGATATTGGACCTGAAGTTGAGCCGCACTTCAGATCGTTCCCGCTCGGAGGTTGATGTGGTTTTCTCTAAGCCGCCGATGGTGCTGACCGCACGTTCGATGGGCTCGGTGATCAGTGCTTCGATCTCCTCGGGCGTTGCGCCGCGAAGCGAGGTCACGACCGTGAATTCGGGCGTTTGAATGTTCGGCAAAAGTTGCACAGGTATCCGGCGGGCGGCAATAACCCCCAGAACGATCAGACCTACACAGACCATGATGACGGCAATGGGCCGCCTTACCGAAAATTCGATCATCTCACGATTTCAACCTTAGAGCCGTCAGCTAAAGTGCCCTGACCCTCTGTGACGATCATGTCAAACTCTTCAAGACCTTCGAGTACTTCAGTGAACTTGCCGTCGCGAAGTCCGGTCTTGACCGGCACCTTCTGAACGGATTCAGGTTCATCTTGCTGCGGATCCGAGGAGGCTAGGGTTCTTTCCTCTGCATTTGCTTCGGTCTTAGTTTTGGTACCGATGCGAAAGACATAAGATTGATTGCTGTCGTAAATGATCGACTCATTGGGAACCGCCAGTGTATCGGCCGACTCTTCGATGACCATACTGACTTGCACGAACATGCCTGGGATCCATGTTTTCGGTACCGAGTCGATATCAATCTCGGTGAGCACCGAACCAGTTTTGGGATCAACAACTGGGGCGACGCCACCGACCATGCCTTTAGCACTTTCGATTTGTTCGACTCCGAGTTCATCGGCGTGTGAACGTGAAAGTGTCGCCTCATCGCCTTTAACGAGTTTCGCGGCAACGGCTTGTGGCAGGAAAATCTGTAGTCGTAAGGCCGAAGCGTCGGCGATCTTGATGTAGTAGGTCGACGGATTGTCAACGAAGTCGCCTGACTTGAGCGCGATTTCCGAGACGATACCTGTGATCGGCGAAAGAATGGCTCCCATGGTGTCGATCTCGGCAAGACGCCGCCGGATGCGGCTTGCCCGATGTTCGAGTTCCTTCTGTTGAAATTCTTTTTCAGAAAGAAAACTCTTCTTTGCTAGTTCCATGGTGACTTTGAAATCCAGGTTCTTCAGCTTTAATTCGATTTGATCGAGTTCTGAACGGAGCGACTGTGATTCCGACGAAGTCGACGCCAGAATGTCGCCTTTATTGACCAACTGTCCGATCTCGACTCGCACTTCGCGCACGGTGACATTGGCATTGGGGCGAATGGTGACTTCTTTTTTTGGTTGCAGCGAAGCATGCGTAATAAATTGGTTAACGATCGTTTGCGTGCCGACCGTTTGTGCCGCGACTGGAGCGGGACGCATCAGAGTATTATCAAAGGGCGAGTGCGCTTTTTCCCTTGTGAAGTAATGAAAAGCCGAGTTGAACACCGCACCTGCGATAAAGGTGGCGAGAAAGGCCCAGCGCGTAGACTGCGGCAGTGCGAGAAACCAGCGCTGTCCAAATTGCAGCTGTGCAATGAACCTGGATTTCCATTCATTAAAAGCGTCTAATGCACGCACCGGTAATACCTCTTAGTCGTTTACAAAGTTAAAACGCGGTTTTAGCCATTATCTGTATCGGAAACGAAGACGGCGGAGTGAACGCGACTAAAGTTCATTGCGAGTTGGCGTGAGTGCTTCGGTAAAGAAAACTTAATTGAAACGGGAAGAGATGTCGCATGACTACACATGGCAGAGGTCTTACTGTCGGAAGGTCTAAAAAAGGGCTGTGCGTTTTTTCTGTGCAGAGTGGGGAGTCGGTAGAGATGAACAATTGTTTTCGTGCCAAGATCTGTCTTGTCTTTTCTTTAGGCGGACTTTTGTCGGGATGTGCTGTTGATGGAATCCCTCTACTGGGTCTTGATGATAGCGGTGAGTTTGTTGAACGCTTTGCCAGCGATCGCCAGTTTGCTGAAGAGCTACGTTTAGCCACGGCACAAGTGCGGGAGTCGACCTTTCTCGCGCTTCGTGATGCGAGACATGAGCCAACGGATACTCTGCGGACTGTTGCTGTTGGTCTTGGATTTAATTTGTCTGCCGGCCTCGGGAGCGTCGTGAGTATCGGGGTCTCTCCGCGGGTACGTTTTATTTTTTCAAATAGCCAGGTTCCGGTGGTGCCATGAATAGCTTGCTGGCAGTGGTGAGGGTGTTGTTCATTGTCCTCGTTTTTCTTGTTTGTGTGATTTGTGACGTATTTGCTCGTTCTGCCGACAATCAAGAAGGCCGAGTGCCTCGGGCTTGGTACTCGCTACCAGAGGATGGTGGCGGGGACGAAGAGTTGGTGTTTTCGACCGGTGATCGCCTGCTTAAAACAAATCTTCTGAGAATTTTCTCGGCGCAACGTCAGGCACTCGTGAGTTCTGGTGTTGATCTCGCCGCTGAAGGTCTGTCAGATCCTGGGTTCCTCAAGTCACCCGTGAAGAATGACCGACCTGCGGACTGGGTGCCTTGGCGCTTGGCCGCCTTTGCCTCTGATCTGGCTGTTTCAGCCGGTGGTCAGGTTGGGGTATTGGCGTTTAAGGGAACACCTTCGGTGTCCGTCATTTGGCGAAAACGCGAAAAAGCCCACCTGGATCGTGCGCAGGCCCCCAAAAAAACCGGTGGTATTGAAAGCCTCGGTACGCGCACTGTTTTTCGCATGAGTGAGTCACTTCGTGGAGTTGAACTTGATGAGCAAATTGAATCTATTTACCGTATGGCAAAGGCGAGCGGTAAGGTCAGGAAAACGAAGCGCTTGCGCACGGAAATCAGTCAAGCAGTACAGAAGTTTCGTGAAATGGGGAGCGCTGTCAGTGCTTCACCGTTCAGTAGTCAATGGTACCCCTCGCATTTACGGATGGACTTGGAGATCACAGTTGAGGGTCGAGTAAAGTGGGGCACGGTGGGAGGTGCGGTTGGTTTGCGCCTTGAGTGGGAGCGCCTGATCTCTACGAAGTCTAATTCTAAGCAACTCAAGTTTTCCGAAAAACAAGAAGGGCTTCTGGATTTAGTGGGGGCGATTGCCGTGGATTTAGAGGCTACCCAGCGCGCATGGACTCCTGCGAATCCGCGCTTTGCGCCTACTCTCTTGGTGGTGGCGCTTGCGATCAACGCTCAAGGGAATATCGGTGTCGCGCGAGCGAGCGGTTCTGTTGCAGGCATGGTTTATTTTAGTCGAACACCGCAGGACTTTCTGCCGCGGCTCGCTTCAGCGTCATCACCATCGGCCCGTTTTGCTAAGGCTTCTTGGTGGCTCATTGACGATAAGTCCGAGCCCCGGGCGTTTGCGTTCGCTCGTGCTGGTGGCATTGAATCCATCCGAACGAAAAATGGTGCCAGTTATCGAGTGGCGCGCGAGCGTTTTCGGCAAGGTCTTAAAAAGGCCTTTCAAATCGGTGATTATTTTGCGGCGCGAGCGGCGGAGAGCGCCAGCGATGACTGGGCCATCTCTGAGATTCGACCTGGCTTCACGATGTCGGTCGGCGGCGGCCTGGGGTTGGCGACGCTCACTGGGAGCGCGACGGCCGTTTTGATTTTGCAAGACACAAAGTTTTAGAGAGTCGGGCGGAGGTATCCCAATGAATTTAACAAAACGCTTATTCAGCATTTTTTTTCTGAGCAGCTGCTTACTGATGTCGCCTGCTTATGCCGACGAACTTCCAGAGCTCACCAGGTTCTTGCGTGAGAAGATTGAGACGGCCAATCAGTCCTTGCGGCATAAGGCCGTCGGCCCTGCCTCACTGAGTGATTCCTATGTTCTTCGCTATTGGTACCTACGATTGCAGGCTCTTATTGGCGTCGATGTGCCGTGGATCGCGTCGTTTCAGATTGTACCTGAAGTCGAGCTGATGTTTGAGCGCTCTCAGGTCCGCTGAAGTTGGTGGAGCTTCATTTTAGTTAACTGGTCAGTTTACAGGCTGCTCGAATGAGGCGCCACAGCTGGCATTTTCAAAGGCGGCTCGGCGCTCATCATAGGCGCAGTTGTTGTTGGCTGAGTGATTTTGCAGGCCCTTGCAGTAACTCAATTTATCAGTGAAGGCGTGTCGTTTGGTATCGCAGGTACCGACGATGTATTGATAGGCAAAGGAGTTACCCGAGTTCTTGATCTCGCCACAACCCACAAAGGCCATTATTGAAGCAGAGGCGAGTACTACGGTTGCTGTGATGAGATATGACCGATTCAAATTCATGTCCTCAGACTCCTCGCGGACCTAATGCGGATTTATGGCAGGTCCTGTGCCTGTTTGCCGAGCAAATTTCTCGAAATCTCTGTGTAATAGGCTGCAAGCTTTGGGCCAGAACGGAGCTTTAGTCAATCGGGCAGCTCGTCAAGGAGTTCGCGGGGTGATCTAAAAAAGGTTCATAAATTGTTTAATTCTCGAGGTTTTTTGTAAACCAAGCTTGCTCAAGTAGGGCGAAGTGGTCTATGGAAAAAGTGGTATTTGAGGGTTGTTTTGGTCGAAGCTCTCATCTCGAGATACTTAAGGGGGGACTTTTGGTGACGCTACTGGTGACGCTACTGAAGACGGTACTGAAGACGCTACT
>SXRI01000067.1 GCA_005793615.1 Bdellovibrionales bacterium | reverse complement strand
GCCTACCTTTTTTTGCCGCCATAGTTTGCCGTACGGTTGCTTTATAGCTTATCAGGCTTAGCAGATAGACAAAATCAACTTAGGTCTAAAAGCTCTTAGAATACCGACCATGGTCTACGCCAAAACCTTTACTGGCGTGGAGTTTTGGCCGATAGGACCATGTGGGAAATGGTCTGAGAATACCTATCGCTATCAAATTGATCTTCATGACCGCGGCGATGATCGTGCTAACGGTCGGTGCGGTCGCGTGGCGCAATGGCGAAAAGGTCACCGAAACCTTTGGCCGTAGCCAAGACGACATGAATGCCGAACTCGCGGCATCGAAGGCAGTCGAGGTCGACGGTGTCATCACGAAGTACTTGGAGAAAATTCGTCTAGTGACGGACTTGATGGTTCGCGATATCGGAGCGGAAGAATCGAGAAAGAAGGCTTTGGAGTTAGCGCTCGGCCTTGATCGCGATTTGGTGAATCTCGAGATCTATGAACTTGATAACGGAAAGTTAAAGTTGTTTCGTCGCGAAACCAATGAGCGCTACCTAAAATCCAACGATCTCGATCGCACATTTATTGAACGCTTGCGCCGTGAAGTAACATTTCCATTGGCGGAGATCTTCGCGGACAAAGAGAGAATTCACATTCAAAATTCCACACTGCCGAATAAACGTGATGTGCCGATCCTCAGTCTCGGCGTGCCGTTTGCCGATGACTTTGGCATCGTTCGCTACGTCGCTATCGCGGATATTCGCCTGGAACAGTTGCAAAAGAGTTTTGCCTCGAAGGGCGCGCGGACCTTGTTTTTGGTGGATGGCGTCGGCCGGGTGCTGGCACACTCCGTGGACAAAATAGCCATTGAAGGCCGCAATGAACGCACTAGCCCCATTGTCGCTGAGGCGTTCGCGCAGATCACGACGCGCGGGCAAAAGGCCTCGTTTCTTGATCCCGAACGTGGCGAGCGAATGGTGGGTGCCTATGCCAAAACCGATTTTGGGCCGGTGGTGATTGTCGAAACACCGGTGGCGATCGCGCTGGGCGCTGCTAAACAACTGGTGTCGGAAACCGCGTTTGTCACTTTGAAAGCGTTTTGGTTGGTACTGTTTGTTGTTTTTCTGCTCTCCTATTCGCTTACCGGTTCAATTGAAAAGCTCCAGGAAATGGTTCTCGAGGTCGCACAAGGGAACTTTAACGTGCGCGCCAATATCAAGACCAAAGATGAAGTAGCTGATCTCGCCAACGGCTTCAATAAGATGGTCGATGGCTTGAAGGAACGAGACAAGGTCAAAAATATCCTTACAAAGTTTCATGGCTCGACCGTTACCGATGACTTGATGAAGAGCGATCTCAATCTTGGCGGAAGCAAAAAAGAGGTGACGGTATTTTTCAGCGATATCCGCGACTTCACTAAGTTCAGTGAGGGCCACACTCCCGAAGAAGTCGTTGAGATGCTCAATGAGTATTTTCAAATCATGGTCTCCATTATCGTTAAGCATGGTGGCATCGTCGACAAGTTCGTCGGCGATGCGATTATGGCGGTTTGGGGGGCTCCGAAAAGCTCAGGCGACGACAATTGGAACGCAGTCAAGGCGAGTCTCGAGATGCGCGTGGCTTTAAATGAACTCAATGAGCGCCGCACGACACGAGGTCATAGTCCGATCAAGATAGGGATGGGTTTACATGCCGGACCTGCGATTTCGGGCACCATCGGATCAACCGAGCGAATGGAGTACACCGTGATCGGTGATACCGTTAACTCGGCCTCGCGGATCGAAGCATCGACCAAGGCTTTCGGCGCCGATCTCTTGATCAGCGACACGGTCGCCAAGAGCGTTGAAGCGAAGTTCATTCTTGAGTTGGCGGGATCAGCAGAGGTCAAGGGAAAGGCCGAGGCGCTGAAGATGTACAAAGTGCGCGGTGAGCTTCGCGCCGATGGGACCCAGCTTCTCATTCAGACACCTTACTCGGATTATGAAGCGGGACATGTCGACAAAGTTAAGATCGCCTAGCGGGCTGTTGAAAAAGGCCCATCTACTTCGTTGGAGGCCGGCATCTCTCCCTGCGACGCAGAGGAACTGCGCCGCGTTCGAGGTGCCGGCCTCCGCCTCGCATCTGGACCTTTTTGAACAGCCCGCAATATTGTTTAGAGCTGTCACTTCACGTTGAGTTTCTTGAACTTCGGTGCCCGTACATCACTATACTGCGGTACTATCAGTTCGCGCACTTCTTCGTCGCCGACGCGCTCGAGATCATCCATCGATTGTAGAGCCACATCGTACGAACCTGGCGGCAAATGCTCAAAGGAGTGCGTCGTTCCGCGCGATTGCCAGCTTTTGGTGAAGATGCCGTCTTTGGAGCGAATCTGAACTTGGTATTTTTTGGCATCTGTGACCGGCAACCAAGCGATTTTGATGTCGCCTCGCTCGCTCGCTTTGAGTTCACTCGGCGTATCATCCGTGAACTTGGGTGGCGGGGGTGGCGGTGCTTGTTCGAAGGTCATGGTTCGAATCATCGTGCGCGCCAAAACATCGCCTTTTTCATCGAGGGCTTCTGCTTCGAGTTTGACTATGCCCGCGCTGTCGAGCGGTTTCTCAAGGCGTGGTTCTTTAACAGTGATCCAGGCGTCTTTTTCTGCGGTTGCTGGCAGGCGATCGGAAGCCACGCGTACTCGCCAAGCAACGGGTTTTCCGGGACCCCGTTCCCAGGTTGTCCGCAGTGTGGGCCTGAGGCCCTTGAAGATCACGTTTTCCTCCGTGCGTTTGTCCGCCCAGTTCATTGTCGGTACGCCATCAACGCTGAAAACACGAGACTCCGATGGCGGTGACCTGCGACCCTGATCATCTCTTGCGACTACGAACCATGAGTATCGACCTGGTTGTAGCTTCTGTACATGGCCTGATGGTGTGGGACTGTCGTATTTGATAATCTTCGCATCTGAAGTCGCATCTAAGGGCCGCGCCTCGGTGAGATTGATTTCATAGTCGCTTGCGCCGTTTACGGACTTCCAGGCAAGTCGCAGGCCGGTATCACGCATGGTGGCCAAATCGATCGAAGCTTGGTCGACGGGCAGCTGGAGTTTCGGTGCGACCAATTGAATTTGTTTATCAGAAAGAACTTTGAAGCTGAAGATCGAACTGATAAGAGCTTCGCCGCTTGTCGGCAGACGGCCGATCACTCGCCAATAAAGTGTACGGGGTTCATCGCCAACCAGTGCTTTGTGTTGTAGTTCCGAACCAAGTTCACGAGCCTCGAGCGTTGGTTTCATATTGGGTGAAGTCGCGATCTCGACACGCAAGTGATTGAGTTTTCCTGGGTTCGCCCATTGCAGCGTAATCTCATTCTTAGGGCCTGTTGGCTGTAGGCTTGCTTTGTCGGTCGGTTGAAGGAGCTCGGGCGGAAGTTTAGCGCGAACCAAAGCGCGAGTGATCGGAGTTTTAAGTTTATTCAGAGGCTTGTCGGCAGTGGCGGCGATGAGTCTGACAAAACTGCGACCGAGTTTCAAGGGCACGAGTACTTTGCCGGCATCGCCTGTAACTTTGATATCAGTGACAGGATTGAGCTCATCACGGGTTTCGCCGGCTTCAACCGTGACCTCGTGATTGCCGCTAAGAGGTGTGAATTCGATTGCAACTTTAGGAAGTCCATCTTCGCCGTTCACCGGTACATAAAGGATTTCGTCGGAATGGGGGCGAACAATGCGAAACTTAGCGACTTCGATAGGTTTACTTTCGGTCTTTTCTCTATTGAGTTCTTGTATGGATCCTGTTGCGGACTGGATCTCCATACTGGCGGATTTGTCGACTTTGCTGACGGTCAATTCCGAGGAACCCGCTCCGGGTTTTCCTGAGGCGCCGCCAAGGGAGATTTGCCGGTCGCCGGATCGCAGGGTCAGGTCGGAGTTTTCGCCGGCTTTGATGATTAAGTTTCCTTCCAGGAATGACAGATTGAGTTTGCCGTTCTCTCGGGCGATTTCAATCACGGAGTCGGGGTCGAGGCTCACGGTGACCTTTTGTTCGATGAATTCGATTTGCGCTTCAGAATTGTTGGCGGTGCGTACGGCTTCGCCGTCGTAGAGTTCTTCTTTCTTATTCACTGACTTCCAGATCAGGTGTTTCGCCGGTCTACGCATTACTTCGTTGTGAGCGGTAACAATACGCGCGATCGGTTCACTATCGATGGCCTTCAGGCCGCGTTTATTGGTTTGTTTCTCCCAAAAGGAAGTAGCAAACCATCCGCACAATGAGATGAGCGCTGCGAGCATCAGCCTTAAAAAAAAGTCATTCATTCAAATATCTTATCGGCTGTTTTGCGATGTTTTTAGAGGGCGCCGATGGAGATATGGAAGGCGGCTGGATTCTCGACGAGGTCGTTTCCGCCTGTCGTCGAGGTCCTGAGCAAGCGTCGATTGAGTTTCCAACCGAACTCGACGTTGGCCGGGCCGACAGGAGTGATGAAGCGAAGGCCGATACCTGCCGAATCGCGATAGGGCATACCTACGGCTACGTCGGGCTGTGTGAAAAAAACCGCACCGCCGTCATAAAAGAGCGTGCCACCGACTGATGCTGTGATCGGAAACCAGATCTCCGCTTTAATGAGGCTATAGTAGCTCTCGGAAGTCATCCTGAAATCATTGAGTTTCGGTGGGCTGGCGAGGGTCGAGTTTGGAAACAGGTCCCAGCGACTCGGTATCACATCATCGGTTGTACCCGTGAAGCCGCGCAAAGTGCTTCGCCCACCCAAGAAAAAAGTTTCCTGCACCGGCACTTTGCCGTTGGCGGCGTTGGTGACGTTGGCGAGATAGCCGCCGCGAATCTGATTAACAAGAACAAAATCTTTTCGGCCAAAAAGGCGCTGATAATGGGTGAAGGAGCCTGTGGTTTTAAAGAAATTCACTGTCTGTGTGAGATCTTTAGAGCTTCCCATCGCCGGAT
>SXRI01000066.1 GCA_005793615.1 Bdellovibrionales bacterium | reverse complement strand
TACCTGACCGTGTCCTTAGGTTGCTGAGAAGGGTCATAGGTACTCTTTGCGGCGCCTCGAAGTCAACTTGAAGTCAAAAAGAAGTGGTAAAAAGGCCTAAAAAACTCGCGTTTTTCGTGTCGATCGTGAGAATTTCCTGAGGTCATATTGGCGATCGCAAGAAATGCTGTGTCAGAAAGACATGTAGAAGGGCAATTGCCATGGACTGAGTCGGGCGCTAGGGTAGACGCTCGCAAGTACTCGGAAGGGGCAAAATTCCTATGAAATCCTTGAAAACCATCGCCATTGGCTCCGATCACGCGGGCTTCAAATACAAAGAACTGATCAAGGCTCACTTGGAGGCCAAGGGCCTACGGGTGCGAGATTATGGTACCCATTCTGATGCGTCCTGTGACTACCCGGATTTTGTATTTCCTGTCGCTAAGGGTGTTCGTGACGGACTTTATGATCGGGGCATTGTTCTTGGCGGTTCCGGCAACGGCGAGGCCATGGCCTGTAATCGCGTCAAGGGCGTTCGGGCCTGTGTGAGTTGGAATCAGGAATCGGCCGAGCTCGGACGCAAGCACAACAATGCTAATGTGCTTTCACTCGGCCAAAGAATGATCGCAGAGAATGATGTGTTGAAGATCGTCGATGCTTGGCTTGAGACCCCTTTCGAGGGCGGTCGCCACATTCCTCGCATCGAAAAACTCGATAACTCCATTTAATTTAGAGCTCGCGCTTCCGCTGTTGGCACTATTGCTCGGTCAGAGGGCCATGAAGCCAGCCATGAATGAACTGCTGCACCCGGGGATCTGAGTGTCTTTGTGTCTGTTCGGCATTCCCGGTTTCAATCACTGTTTGATCCACGACGAGAAAAATTCGCCCCGCAAGCTGATAGGCTCGCAAGATATCGTGTGTCACCACAGCCATGGTCGCATGAATCTGTTCTTTTAGACTGAGAATCAACTCCGCCATATTATCGCTGTTCACGGGATCAAGACCTGCGGTCGGATCATCTAGGAATAAAATATCGGGTTTGAGGGCGATAGCGCGCGCGATTCCGAGACGCTTTTTCATACCGCCGGAGAGTTCGTATTCATGAAGGGCTTGGCTCTTTTCAAGTCCTACGGCAGTCAGACACTCCATCACACGTGCCTGAATTTCGCTTTCCGACATGTGGGTGTGTTCTTTTAAGACAAACGAGATGTTTTCAAAGGCGGTGAGTTCATCAAAGAGTGCGCTTTGCTGAAACTGCATACCGATTTTTGCGGCAAGTTGATGTCGATCGGTAAGCGAGAGTTTTTTCCACTCGTGCCCATAACACAAGACGTGGCCTACTTTAGGTTCGAACAAACCAGCCATGGTTTTTAAAAGTACGGTTTTGCCAGCGCCGCTCGGCCCGATCAGCACCGCGATCTCTCCGGGATAAAGAGTAAGACTGACATCTTTCAGAATCGTGTCGCCTTGCAGTTCGATGGTGACGTTCTCGAGCGAGAGAACCGGTTGCGGAGCTTGCCCGTCGGATAATTCGGGACTAGAATTAGAGTGGTCCATCTTCAACCCCCGAGTGATTTATGAAACGAGCCATTGGAATCGACTTTACAGACTATACCGTACGGACCTTGCGCGAAAAAGGCTTTTCGCTTTTAGAGGTTCCCGAAAGCACGGCAAATGGCTTTCGTCGTTTTCTTTGCCCGCTCGCTCGCTCGGTAGCGGGTTTCGAGGGTTTTGAGATTCATGTGATTGAAGATGAAGTGGCTTATCTTAAGTTTGCGCATTTGGAACACTTCTTTCCTTATGTTCGCGGAACCGATAAGCCGGAGCCGGCGACGACTCATGCGAACTCGGTTGAAGCTTTTGTTGAAATAGTTGAAACCGAAAGTCTTGAGAATCTGGAACTGCGTGAGGCCCTGGAACTTCGCAAACAATTTCAAGTCGGCGCGCTTCATTTACGCTGCCGTGAGTTCGCGAAGTTCGTGCAAGCGGCACAACCAAAACGTACCTATACGCTCAACGGGCAAGAAGTCGCGTTGATACACTTGGGGCCGTCGTGTTTTGATTTGCTTGTATCCGAAGGCTAACCTACTAACAGATTCTTGGTAAATTGAGGGCTTCTGGCCAGGCAACAAGACGTTGACCACCAAGTTTCGTGCGCATGATGAGAGGCGTCTTGCTTGAGATCGTGGTTTCGCCGATGACGCAAGCTTCGCGGCCAAGGGGAGAAACCCGCAGCCGGGACAAGACTTCCTCGACAGAATCTGCCGCTACTGCCATCAGCATGACGCCTTCGTTGGCGACCTCTAGAGGATCGATTCCCAACAGTTCCAGCCCCGCTTTGACTTCGGCACGAATCGGCAACAGGGTTTCATCAATCTCGAATCCAACCTGATACTGCCGACTCCACTCATGGAGAACACCGGCGAGTCCGCCACGGGTGACGTCTCGAAGACAATGTAAAAAGCGGCATTCAGTCAGAAGCGGAGTGAGAAGCGGTAAGAGAGACTGGCAGTCAGAAGTGATCGAACTTTCGAACGGCAATTTTTCGCGAGCACTCAGTAGAGCCAAACCATGAGAACCTAGCGGCGAAGTGACGATGAGTTTGTCTCCAACCTTCGGTCCGGGGAAGCCCGGAATCTTACTAAATGGCTCACCCAAAAGCGTCGAACTGATCATCAGTCCGGGTTGACCACGGGGCGGAACGACTTTGGTGTCCGCGCAAAGCAAACAAATCGAGTTCTCAGTTAAGATCGTGGCGATACTTTGCACGACCTGTTTGAGCAGTGCTAGGGAAAGTCCCTCGTCGAGGATAAACGTCAAAGAAATGTAAAGCGGTCGGCCGCCCTGGGTGAGAAGATCGTTGATGACCCCAGTAATCGCAAGTTTGCCGATATCGCCTCCCGGAAAAATAATCGGGTCAACGACATGGGCATCAGTGGTAATAATGAGATTCGGTGAACTCCATGGGGCAATTGCGGCGTCATTGGGAGAGAGTAAATCGTTTTTGAGTAGCGGATGGAAAACCTCCTCGATCAGTTTATGTGTGGATCTTCCTCCGGTACCGTGGGCGCGTCCGATAACTGCGGTCATTGTACACCTCCGTTTAAAAGGTAATACGCGTGGCAAGCGCCCTCGGAGGAAACCATACAAGAACCGAGCGGGCTTGTGGGTGTGCATGCTTTCATGAACAAGCGACAGTCAGGTGGGGAATTTTGACCGCGTAAGATCGAGCCACATCGACATGCTGGATGTTCGGGAACATCGCGATATTTGAACTGAAAGCGACGTTCGGCATCCCACGGTGCCCATGCCTCACGAAGTGCGAGAGCGGAGTTCTTCATTTCCCCGAGTCCGCGCCAAACAAACGTCGGGCGAATTTCAAACACTTCTTTGAGGAGCGTTTGTGCCTGAGGATTTCCGCTCGCGGGCAGTGCACGGGTATACTGGTTGAAGACGCCATATTCTCCTTTGACCAGACACGCACATGCGATCTGAATCGCATCGAGGAGATCGGTGCCTTCAAAGCCACTGGCGACGATAGGTATTCGGTAGCGTTCGGCGAACTCACGATAAATTTCGAGGCCTGTGACCATCGACACATGTCCAGGAGCGATCAAAGCGTCGGGACGCTGAGTTTCATCAAGAGCCTCCATGACGCCGGCAATGGCAGGAGGCGTGAGAACATGCAGACATAATACGCTGAGGTTTTTGATTTGCCGAGCCTTGGCGTTCATCAACAGGGTCGCGGTTGCGGGCGCTGTGGTTTCAAAGCCGATGGCCATGAAAAGAAATTCTTGCGAGGAATCCGCCTCGGCGAGGCGAAGAACCTCAAGGGGCGAATAGACCATTTTTACCGACTTGCCACGACTCTGAGCGGCCAAGAGCGAGTCGCCACGGAGGGTTGGTATACGTAAAAGGTCTCCGTAAACACAGACCGTGAGATTAGGTTTGGTTTCCAAAAGATCAATCACGGCCTGAATGTGGTGCGCGGGCAGAACGCAGACCGGACAGCCCGGCCCGTG
>SXRI01000065.1 GCA_005793615.1 Bdellovibrionales bacterium | reverse complement strand
TGCAATCAATTTGGCGCACAGGAACCAGGTGACGATTCGGAAATTCAGAGTTTTTGCAAACTCACGTACGATGTTGATTTTCCGGTCATGGCCAAGATTGACGTGAATGGTGTGAACACCGATCCGCTCTATACTTGGTTAAAGAAGTCAGCTCCCGGGATTCTAGGCACTGAAATGATCAAATTGAATTTCACCAAATTCTTGATCGGTCGGGACGGCAAAGTGATCGATCGCTATGCTCCGCAGGTTGAGCCGAAGAGTATCGCTAGTGATATCGAAAAGGCGCTGGCGTAAATCCTAGAAACATCTTTTACAAACACCCCTAATATCCTAAAACTACTAGATAACATTCGTTCACTAAATATATTGTTGCTCAATATATCGTAGTTCGATATATTGGTGTTATGACTCAATCTTCGATGGCTCGCAGTCAGGGGACTTTCTTGGTATTGATGGCTCTTCTTGAGGGCCCCAAGCACGGCTATGAAGTTTCGAAGTTCATAGAAGCGCAATCAAGCGGCTTCTTTCGCATGCCATTTGGCACACTCTATCCCATTCTGCATCGCCTTGAGAAAAACGGCTTCGTGACCTGTACTGTCGAGGCATCTGGAGCTGAGCGCGAGAAGAAAGTCTATCGATTGACCGCATCAGGTAAAAAGCAGGCCGAAGGCGAAGTGAGTGAGTATCAACTTTTTACCAGAGCGGTGAATAAGCTGATGCCTGGCTGAAAGGAGAAAATGTCGACGTGGAAAACGCAACTTGAACGCATGAAGCTTCCGTATCCGCAGAAGGCCGCTCTTCAGCGAGAGATCGCTGTTCATCTCGAGCATTGCCCGGAAGAAGATGCAGAGGCTTTCTCCGAAGAAAACCTGGCTGAACTCTACTGGATTCACAACACGGTGATTTTGCGGTTATTCGAAACTTTTCCGAGGAAACTACGTTTAACGTTTGAGTATTT
The DNA here is from genome assembly GCA_005793615.1 of Bdellovibrionales bacterium. GTDB lineage: Bacteria > Bdellovibrionota > Bdellovibrionia > Bdellovibrionales > JAMPXM01 > SXRI01. Next base: position 2,660 of record SXRI01000065.1, on the reverse strand, counting down.
TTTGGCGGGTGCGCCACTCGTGGCGTCCTTAATTTATTTACACAGGGAGGACTATATGTTGGAGTTTATCAGGCAGGGTGGGGTTGGCATGTACGTGGTGCTCATCATTGGCGCCGGTCTTGGCTCCCGTGAAATCCTGCTGCTCTTTCGGGTGTTGGTGGTCAAGGATCATTCGGAAGAAAATCTTCGCGTTGATACCATGACCGTGTTGGTGGGTGTTGCCGCTCTGGTTCTATTGGGAGTCAGTGCGACGGTTCTTGGTGGATAGTCCTCGGTGGCGGGCTTCTTATCCGCCAAAGAGCTACCGGTCACCATTTTAATTGCCGGCCTGGCTGAAGCAAGTACTTGCTTGGTCGTCAGTACAGTAGTTGCTGCCATGGTTCTTTTGCTGCACTTCTTTACTCGGCGGGTTTTAGGTGTTTGGCGGGTGCCGGTGCGATTGTTGAATTGACCTGGGACGCGCTGTGCTTGCAGACTCAAGCCATGGGAATCTTTCATGGAGGATGAGTCATGGCTGTAAAGTCGGTGCGGCTTCGAGATATTTGCCTTTTGGGTGGTGTTTTTTTTGTTTTTGCGGGTGCGGGTGAAGCTCTGGCTGAAACCGTTCGCGTCGAAAAGGTAAAAGGGAATCAAGCGGTCATTCGCTTGCCGCAGGGAATGCGGGTTGAAAGCGGTCAAGAGCTTCAGGTCGGTAGCTCAGTCGGTAGTTCAGGGCGCATGCCGGCAACCAGCGGTAGTGGCGGACGTGAGCACAAGATCGGCGGCTCAGCTGAAATTTCAAGTATCAGTTCGTCCAGTTCAAGTGGGGGTACGTCAACCAGCGCTACCACGATTGGTGTCACCGGTACCTACGGTTGGAATACTGGAACTTGGGAGTACGGTCCTGAGATTTCTCTCATTATGATTTCGTCGACAACAAGCACGACCTATTATTCTCTCGGAGGTTTTGTCGACTACAATTTAACTCCGAACGTAGCCGGTCAGGATTTTATTTGGGGTGCCGGTGGCAGTGCCGGTATCAATAGCACCTCCGGTGGAAGCACCTCGAGTTCCGGTATGAACTTCTTCGCCGGCGGCTTCAATAAATGGTTTCCTCTTGGACATGCGGTTTCCTTGCGAACTGATCTTGGCCTGAGTTACTCGCAGTCGGGCAGTACTGTGAAAATCACGCAGACGGGCCTTCTTGCTAAAGCAGGTTTTGAAGTCTACTTCTGACGTTAAGTTTTGAAGTTGAGATCATTCGCTGTCTCAAATTGAGATAACTGCAACGAGAGGATACGCGACAAGTTTATCAAACCCAATGCTAGTGCTCTCACTAGATACTGAGACTGTCAGATAAGACAGTAGCACGGCGGGAAGCCGTCAATCTGGTAATGAATCTAGCATTGGGTGGATTAAAATGTCGGGTATCTCAGTTGGAGCTAAGCTGTTCTTTCTTATCGCGATGCTGCTCGCGGTAGCGAGTCAGGCGGGAGAATTGACGCCTGGTGAGCTGTATGCGCGTTGTTATGTGCGCCTGGTCCGTAAGCCCTTGGCGCTCACCGATACAGTACTTGCTGAGGTCAATGCCGGAACCTTGACGGCGCCAGCGGCCTGTCTCAGGCTTCTCGATCAAGGTGAATTGGGCCAGGCTAATGGACGTTTAGCGAATCCCGCTAATCAAGTAGCGCAAGAAATCGTGCGCACCTTTCAAATGCTCCATCGCTCGTGGTTTCAGTCACGAGCCTACGCCATAGATGCAGCTTTTTTTCGTACCTCGCAGGCGATTCTGGCCGATATGGAGGAGCCGGCTCTATTTTTTACCCGTGCAGCTTTGCAAAAGAATGTGCGCTTTGATTCGGTGGTGACTTTCAATCAGGCGCTACGCGGAGTGCGGGTGCGTCCGGCCTCGACGCTCACCGGTTTTCAGAGTCAGCGCTTATTTCGATATGGTTCAGCAACACTTGGCGATAATTCAGGTCTAACACTACGTTACCGCACGCCGACCAACACGTTGGCGGCGCTCGAAGTTCCGGACGGTGAGCTCACGAGTCTCGGGACGTTGATCGGTGTTGAACCCTCAACTCCGCTGACGATTCCTTTTGCGCAGCGACCGGCGATCGATCGGGCGCGAACTCAGCTGCGCACCGAAATGGCTGAACAGTTGGTTAATGCGAATATACGGCGAAATTTTGGCGGCGGGATTATCGGCTCGCAGGGTTTTTTGCTCTCTAACGCGAATCTACCGCCGGCGCAGCTGGCGCATGGTGAAGAGTTCATTAATCGCCGAGTTTCGGCACGTGTCTTTCAAGATCTTTTATGCCATCAACTTCCGAGTTTGAAAGCTACCGATGTCGGTGGTGATGTTGTCGCGACGTCACCCTATCCCTTCCGGCGCAGTGCCAGCTGTATGCAATGCCACTCGAGCTTAGATCCCATGGCCGGGTCACTGAGAAATATAGTGGCTTTGCGAAGCGCCGCTATTTTGCCTAGTGTTGGAGCGGCCAATTTGTTCGCCTTCGGACTCAATCCGGTTTCGGGATCGAGCGACGAGAATCTGCAGATGCCGACAGGACGACTCAACTACCGCGAGAACATTTCTGGCGATCATGTAAACCTCGCCGTGAATAGTTTGACCGATATAGGCCAGCGGCTGGCTGGCGGCGATGATCTCTACCTGT
>SXRI01000064.1 GCA_005793615.1 Bdellovibrionales bacterium | reverse complement strand
TGACAAAACTTAAATAATCCGGACTCGGCACCAAGACAAAAAGTACCGAAATATTGACCGATGTCGTTTGAGGAGAACCTTAAGATTTATTGCATCGACGATGATCCTGAAATTCTCGGGATCGTGACCATGGCAGTGGCTGGCCTTGGCTTCATGCCCGTGACCTTTACCTCGCCCGAGAAGGCCATTGCGCAGATCCCAAGTGACCTTGAAGACCTGGTCATGATCATAAGCGATTTTAAAATGCCTGAGATGACCGGGCTTGAGCTTCGCGAGCGGACGATCGCAATCACCAAGAACATTCCGTTTGTGATTTTGTCCGGATATATCTCTCGAGACGATGCCCTCATGGCCGTGAACTTGAAGCTTTCGGGCTTTATCGACAAACCCATCGACCAGAAAGCTCTGAGCACTCTGATTCGCAAGGAAACTAGTGAAATTGTCGCCGCTCTCAAAGATGAGCGTGAGATGGTCGTGGCCTTTCTTGGTGATGCGGAGACTTTGGTCGAGCAGATGGAGGATCGTTTACTGGACCTCGAAGCTCATCCGTCCAGTCTTGAGACCTTGAATCAGGTGTTCGCGGTGGCGCATACGATTAAAGGCGGTAGTGGCTTTATCCGCCCGGATACCCTTCATCACTTCATGCACCATTTCGAAGAGTTTCTGGCGCATTACAAACGCTCGGCCCTGCCGCTTGATCGCGGTGGTATGAATGTGCTGTTAAAGAGCTTCGATACGATCAAACAACTCATCAGGGAGTTGAAGCAAGGCGAGCGAACGGCGCACGATCTTGAGGCGCTCTGTCTTGTTTTCAAACGTGATTTGGCGCAGGAAGTAGCGACTCAGCAGAGGGCGAATGCAGGTCTTGTTAAGACCGGTGTTTCCGAGGCGTCGCAGATCGCTGACGAGCTGCGGCCGGCCACTTCGGCTAAGCCGCAAGATGATATTCGAGTATCGACAGTGCTTCTTGATAAGTTCATGGGTCATAGTGGTGAAATCACGGTAATTCGCAATATGATCAATAAAATCGTGATCGCGATCGAAAAAGATGTTCCCGGTAACCGGGATGTTCAACTCCTTGCTGAGATGCTCGATGAAATGCATAAGATCAACGGCGTCATGCAAGACAATATCATCGATTTGAGAAAGGTACCGCTAAAGACGGTGTTCCGGCCGCTGCCGCGCGCTCTTCGTGATGTGGCTGTGACTCTCGGAAAAGACATACGCCTGGAGATTTCCGGCGATGATCTTCGTGTAGACAACAGTATCGCAGAGGTCCTGGGGCACTCGTTGATACACATGGTTCGTAATGGCGCAGATCATGCGATTGAATCCGCCGAGGAGAGAACTCAGCGGGAAAAGAACGCGCATGGAACCGTTAAAATCGCTGCGGTAGAACGAGGCGACTTCATTATTGTCAGTATCGAGGACGACGGTAAGGGGATCGATCATGAAGTCATCAAAGCCAAAGCGCTTTCAAGTCTACTGATCAGCAAAGAGCAAGCGCAGAAGATGTCGCCGGCGGAACTTCGTCTGTTGATTTTTCATTCAGGCTTCAGTACGGCTGCCCAGGTTACCGATATCTCGGGCCGTGGTGTCGGTATGGATATGGTTATGAAAGAGGTCACTCGAATTGGCGGTCGTATCGAGATCGACTCGGTCGTTGGTAAGGGTTCCAAGTTTTCGCTCATTCTGCCGGTTCCGAAGTCGGTGAATATTATCAATGCGCTCTTAGTGAGATCAGAGCAAGCCACCTACTGTGTTCCGCAGGACGACATCTATCGATTGTTGTCACTTTCGGTTGCGGAGTTTAACGGCTACGTAAGACGCGTGGATGGGGCTGATCTACTTAACCTTAGCGGTCAACTCTATCCGCTCGTCAGCCTTAAGGAGACGCTTCGGGGTCGAGCCGGTCAGCGAAGTGCGACCTCGATTGAGCCGATTGCGCCTACGGTGGAAATCGTGCTCCTGAGAGCCGGTACTATCGTGTTTGGTTTGGTGGCGGATGAAGTCATCGATATTGAAGATGTCGTCGTTAAGACACTGGGGCGACATTTGCGCAGCATCGACTGTTTTTCGGGTGCCACGTTTCTTGGTGATGGCCAGGTTGGCATGATCCTTAAGCCAGAAGGAATTGCCCTGGCTAATGGTCTGAGGTTGCAGCGTTCTACGGAGAACACGGTAGTGCCGAATCCGAATGATGGCTCAACCCGACAGAGTCAAGGAGAAGGGCATCTTCGTGAAGTTGTCGTTTTCGAACTCCGTAGCCAAGGAATCTTTGGCGCTTATCTAGATGATATTTTCCGTCTGGAGTGTTTTGAGCGCAGTCAGCTACAAGTGTCTGGTGAGCAACCTGTGGTCATTTATCGAGATGTTCCGATGCCGCTGATTGATGTCGCAGCCGAAATCGGTCTGTCGGAGAGTGTGAGCGATAATGTGGCCCAGGGCGATGTGCCCACTCTCGTGATTCGATCGGGCTCGTCTTCTGGCGTGTCGTGGATTGGCCTGGCGGTCGAGAGAATCTATGACCTACAAGCAGCTCCGCCTGCGGATTCGATTGCTAGAGATCGCCTAGGAATACTTGGCGCCTCAAAGCTGGGAGATCGAACCATCACCATTATCGATGTGCAAGAGATTGTAAGATCGAGCTTCGAGAGAATTCGCATTGGCAACAGCGGCGCCAGCGCAAAGACCAGCGCCGATTCCGACTCGATTGAAGCGCGAAGAGCCAGTTAAACCTTTAGCAATTCATGTAATACCATTTGTCCGGCGCGCCCCAGTGGCGCGTCTTTACGATGATAGACATGCGGGTGAAGATGCTGAATGCTCGAACGTTCCCACTTCACCAAGCGTAGCTCGCGCGCTTTCAATTCTCGCGTGATCATGCGTTCCGGCAGCCAGCCAAAGCCCATTTTTTTCATGATTGCTTCCTTCTTCAGTGAGAAATCACTGAGGCGAAACGCCGTTGACTCCTCAAACTCTCGCGTGCCGAGTTGTAGATTGTGATCGGCACCGCGAACGGTGAGAAAATGAAAGTCCATGAGTTCATCCATGCGCCATGGTGTTTTGTGGCGACTGATCGGGTGATCCTTATGGGCGACCAAAACACTCTTTGCCGGAGAGAGCGCGAAGCTGGCGTAGGCGGCGTTTTGCGGAGGTGTTACCGAGACCATTAGTTGGCCTTCAACCTTCTCGAAAGTTCGCTCGACGCCATCAAGAAAGTCGGAAAATATCTGAATGCGCGACGGCGACTTTTGATCATCAAAAAGTTTTAAGATCTGTAGAAAAGGGTCAGTCGGAAGAACGCCGTCGTAGACGATCTTCACCGTTGTTTCCCAGTCATCATTGAGGTCACGACAAAGGCTCTCAAGTTCGCCGGCCGCCGCCAGAAGCCTGGCGCACTTTTCGTAAACTCGTTGGCCATTCGCGGTGAGCCGACTGCGGTAGCCACTGCGATCCAATAGCGCAAAGCCACATTGTTCTTCGAGGCAGTTGATGGCGTAGACCACTGCTGAATGGCTTTTGTTCAGCGCCTGGGCGGCTCCCTGGTAGCCCTTGTATTCAACAAAGGCACAATAGGTCTTCGCTTGGTCGAGAGAAATTTCCATCACCGTAAGCTAATTTGCCTCGAGAGGGATTGTCAAAAAACTTGATAAACAATTACTAAAAATTGCTATTTTCTTGCAAATCTTCAATGGGTAACGTCTGGGCCATTAACCCCTAGCCAATAAACTCTAGCCGGAGCGAGAAACGATGATTCCATATATTAAGGGCGTAGTGACGCAGCAAGCACATGTCGGTATTCCTGAGGGCACCTACGAAGAGGAGTTTGCCCGTAATGGTTTTAGCGGTCGCTATGCGCATCTTTATCGCACCGACCCTTTGGTGCAGTGGCTTTCAATTGAGGGACCTCTGCGTCCGCAACTTTTTGACTTCAATAAAGAAGCCGCTCACGAGGCGGATTACCTCAAGTCTCGACGACCCTATCTCGAGAATCAGGATTGCAAGATTCTCTTTGTGTCGCAGATGGCGCCAATGAAGTACTACTTCCGCAACGCCGATGCCGATGAGCTGTTTTTCATCCACGTGGGTGAGGGGATTCTAGAGACCGACTTCGGGCCGTTGAACTACGAAGAAGGTGACTACATCATCATCCCGCGCGGCACCACCTATCGCCTGGTTCCGCAACGTGAAACCAAGATCCTCTTGGTCGAGAGCTTCAGCGAGATCCGCATTCCCGATAAGGGCATGCTTGGTCAACATGCCTTGTTTGATCCGGCGGTCTTGAAAACCCCGGATCCGAAAGCGACTCACAGTGTTGCAGGCCGTTATGAATTGAAGGTTCAACGCTGTGGGCAAATCACGACTGTGACTTATCCGTTCTGTCCTCTTAACACGGTTGGTTGGAAGGGTACTCTCACGGTGTGGCAGCTAAACGTGCGCGATATTCGCCCGGTGCTTTCAGATCGCTACCATCTTCCACCGTCAGCGCATTCGACCTTTGTGGCCAATAATTTCGTGATTTGCACCTTCTTGCCGCGGCCGCTCGAAAATGGCGACCCTAAGGCCATGAAAGTGCCGTTCTATCATTCCAATATCGATTTTGATGAGGTTCTTTTCTACCATAGCGGCGAATTCTTTAGCCGCGCAGGAATTACGCCCGGGATGTTGACCTTTCACCCTCAGGGCATTCATCATGGTCCGCAAGCGGCGGCGATCAATCGTACCGCGGGCAGCAAAACCACGAACGAAGTGGCGGTTATGATTGATACCAAACGACCGCTCTTTGTTTCGCCGGGTGCTGAAAAGATCGAAATGAAAGAATATTGGAAGAGCTGGATTGATCAGAACTGGGCGAATGCTGAGACTTCGCATCAGCCGGGTCAACGGCCCAACTAACTATCCGAAGGGAGCTAGCCCATGGCGAATACAATTGGAATGAATGGTATAGATTTCGTTGAGTACGTATCTCCACAGCCTGAACATTTACGTCGTCTGTTTAATGATTTTGGCTTTTCGCGTGTGATGGAAAACAGTGCGCATCAGGTCGATTACTATAACCAAAACGATATTCATTTCTTTGTGAATAACGATCCTAAGAGTTTCGCGAAGAAATTCGGTAAACTTCATGGCCCTTCGATCTCATCAATGGGTTGGCGGGTAGCGAACGCGAAAAAGGCGTTCGATCTGGCCGTCGCCAGAGGCGCAAAGCCGGCGGCCGAGGGTGATTACTATCTAAACGATGGCACAAAAGTGCCGGCGATTTACGGAATCGGCGAGAGCTTGATCTATTTTATCGACTCTGAGCCGCACCGCAATCAGTATCGGGCGTTCGGTTTCACGCCGGTGGCGAAGCCGGATACGATCAAGCAAAAGGGCTTTCTTGCCATCGATCATCTGACCAATAACGTTCATGCTGGCACGATGAAGACATGGGCGGATTTTTATAAGAGCGTCTTTGAATTTGAAGAAGTGCGCTACTTCGATATCCGCGGCGCGAAAACCGGCCTGACCTCTTATGCTCTGCGTTCGCCGTGCGGCAAGTTCTGCATTCCGATCAATGAAGGTTCGGAAAAGAAATCACAGATCAATGAGTACCTTGAAGAGTACCACGGCCCGGGGATTCAGCACCTGGCGTTCTTGACCGATGATATTCTCCACTCACTCGATATGCTCGAAGGGTCGGCAATTGATACCCTCGATATTGATGATGAGTATTATGCGGAGATCTTTAATAAGATTCCGAATGTCACTGAAGATCATGCGCGCATCCGCGCCAAGAATGTCTTGGTCGATGGCGATGAGGACGGATATTTGCTGCAAATCTTCACCAAGAATTTGATCGGTCCGATTTTCATTGAGATCATTCAACGCAAAAATCACCACTCGTTCGGTGAAGGTAACTTCGGTGCCCTTTTCCGTTCGATCGAGCGTGATCAAATGAAGCGGGGATATCTGACGTGAAGGCGGTTGCATTTCGACGCTTTGAACCCCGTGAACACAAGACTTGGCAGACTTTGTTCAATCGGCAGAGTGAGCTGCGGGATCAGCAGATCGTACCGATGTTCGCGCGCGGCTTACGAGCGCTCAACATTAATGCTGACGGCGTTCCTGATTTGGATGCCGTCAATTCCAAGCTCCGCGCACTGACCGGTTGGGAAGGCGTGCCGGTCGAGGGGCTGGAAGAGGGCGAAAGCTTTTACTCGATGCTGGCGGAAAAGAAGTTCCCGGTCGGCAACTTCATTCGTGATGAAAAGGATCTGTCCTATACGCCGGCACCGGACGTGTTTCATGATCTGTACGGGCATTTGCCGTTTTACACCGATCGCGCTTATGCCGATTTCTGTGAGGAGTTTGGCAAACGCACGCGCAAGTATCTCAAGGATGCCAAGATCCTGCGGGAATTTGAGCGTTTCTTTTGGTTCACGGCCGAGTTTGGCCTGATCAAGACCCCTCAAGGTAAGCGCATCTTCGGTGCTGGCATCGCCTCTTCACACGGCGAGTGCGCTTATGCGCTTTCGGAAAAGCCGAAAGTGATTCCGTTCACTATAGAGGCGGTTCGCCAACATGAGTTCCGCATTGATGTCTTTCAAGAGGATCTATTCCTGATTGAAAACGAGCAGCAATTGTATTCCTGTCTGAACGACTTTGAAAAAGCCTATACCAACTGAAATTAAGAGATACCGACATGAAAAAACGCACCATCATCGAGCCCTTTAAAATCAAAATGGTTGAGCCGCTAACGTTTCTGACCCGAGATGAGCGTAAGCGAGTCATCGACGAGGCCGGTAACAACCTCTTTTTGATCAAGAGCGAGCATGTTACTTTTGATTTTCTCACTGACTCCGGAACCACCGCGATGAGTGCTGCGCAGTGGGGGGCGATGATGGTTGCGGATGAGTCGTATGCGGGCTCGCGAAGTTTTGAGCGGTTTCGCGCGACTGTCGAAAAGGTCATGGGGTTTTCGCATGTGATTCCGACCCATCAAGGGCGCGCGGCGGAACGTGTTTTCTTCGGCCAGCTGGTGAAATCCGGACATAAGATTCCCTCGAACAATCACTTCGATACCACTCGGGCCAATATTGAATTTCTCGGCGCCGAGGCCGTCGACCTGGTCGTCGAAGAGGGTAAGGACCCTGCGAATCCGGCGCCCTTTAAGGGCAATCTTGACCCCGTGAAGCTTGAAAAATTTTGCGCTGAGAATCGCGGCAAAATTCCTATTGGCATGATCACCATCACTAACAATACCGGCGGCGGTCAGCCGGTATCGATGGAGAACCTGCGGCAAGTGGCTTCGATTTATAAAAAGTACGGTATTCCCTTTATCATCGATGCTTGCCGCTTTGCTGAGAACAGCATGTTCATTAAGACTCGCGAAGCCGAGATGGGAAGTCGCACGGTAGCATCGATCGCCCGTGAGACCTTTGATTTTGCCGATGGTTGTTTGATGAGTGCGAAGAAAGATGCGATGTCGAATATCGGCGGTTTTATCGCTCTTCGCGATGATCGCTGGCTTGCGGATCTGCGTAACCTTTTGATTCTCACCGAAGGGTTTCCGACCTACGGTGGCCTCGCGGCCCGCGATCTTGAAGGCATGGCGGTTGGGCTTATCGAAGTACTCGATGAAAACTATCTGACCTATCGTCTCGCGGTCAGTAGTTACTTTAGCGAACAGCTTAACCGCATTGGTATTCCCACAATGCGCCCTGCGGGTGGGCACGCGGTGTACATTGATGCTAAGGCATTTTTACCGCATATTCCGCCGGAGCAGTTTCCTGGGCAGGCGCTCGCAGTAGAGCTTTATCTCGCCGAAGGAGTGCGTAGTTGCGAAATCGGTTCTGCGATGTTCGGTAAATTCACGACGGAATCTTCGGGCGCGAAGAAGTTTGTTCCGGCCGCGATGGAGCTGGTGCGTTTGGCGTTCCCGCGCCGGGTGTACACGCAAAGCCAATTTGACTACATCATTGAGGGGTTTGAGGAGATCGCATTGAACAAAGACAGAATCCGCGGCCTCAAACTTGTCTATGATCCGCCGTACCTGCGCCACTTCACCGCACGTTTCGCTTAAGTCGCGGTGAGGAGCTTCTACATGCGGAGGAATCTTCGTAACCACCTTAAGTTTTTCTCGGTGTAAGGCGGGTAACGAACGGCAAGATCGAGAAACTGGCCTTTGGCGATGACACTCTTTGCATGACTGAAAGTATGAAAACTGAATTCACCATGATAGGCGCCAATACCGCTGGCGCCGACACCGCCAAAGGGAAGATAGGGATTGCCGGTGTGAATCACGGTATCATTGATGCAGCCACCGCCAAATGAAAGCGTCTCGGTAAAAAGTTGGTGTTCACTCTTATTTTCGCTAAAGAGATAAGCTGACAAGGGCTTCTCCTGGTTGCGAACCTCGTTGAACGCGGAGCTAAGATCACTGAAGGTGAGAATCGGCAGAATGGGTCCAAAGACCTCTTCTTTCATCACCGGATCGTCCCAAGAGACGTCGTTAAGTACAGTCGGCGCAAAAAAGCGCGAAGCGCGATCATTTGCCCACGGGGTCAGCGTTTTGCCATTCGCAATTAGGCTTGTGAGACGTGTAAAATGCCGTTCATTGATGATGCGGCCAAAGCTCTCACTTTTTCGCGGTTCATCGCCATAGAAACTCTGGATACATGCAAGCACTTTAGAGGTGAATTCTGGCGCGATCTTTTCATGAACGTAAAGGTAATCAGGAGCGATGCAGCTTTGGCCGGCATTGAGGAATTTTCCCCAGGCGATTTTTCGAGCGGCTTGGTCAATTTTTGCCGATTCGCAAACGAACACTGGGC
>SXRI01000063.1 GCA_005793615.1 Bdellovibrionales bacterium | reverse complement strand
GCGCAACGGGGCTTACCCGGCCAATGAGGCAGGGCGTCACGCGGATGTCGTTGTCGCCATCGGCGCGCGTTTCGACGACCGCTCGGCATCGTCCTGGATGCCTGGTTACTCATGGACTTTCCCCCACAGCAAGCTGATGTGGATTTTAAAGCCTGGAAAATCAGCGAATTCGTCGCCTGCGAAACTTGAAAAGAACGGTTACGCGCGTTTTCGTGACCTTGCTGGAGCACTCGTGCCACAGCTTGGGCCCTATAAGCTTGATAAAATTCTGCTTGAAATGAGTGGACTCACCCTGGATGAGGAGCGCGCGGTCTTGGTTGGTCTCGAGCTGGCTTCTTACTCGTACCCAGAGAATCGGCCACAGGCACCCAAACTGCGCAAGCGCCTTCCCGAGATCATCATCAAGATGGCTACGGAAACTCTCGATGCGCGTGAAATCAAGGCGGCTGCTCAACTGGCGCTTTGCACGAACATCGCCCGTCATTACGTCAACCTTCCAGGTAATTCCCTGAACCCCCGCACCTATGCCGAAAGTGTCAGCGATCTTTTCCGAAACAGTACTTCGGTTTTGGTCGATGTTTGGCAGGGCGATAAGCTGGTTGAAGAAAATATGGGCCTACTCTGTGCCGTGGGTAATGGCGCCATTGAAGGTCCACGCCTGGTGCATTTAAAGTATCGTCCCAAACAAAATTCGCCCAAACAAAATTCGCCCAAACAAAATTCAGCAGTACAGCCTTTGGCGATTGTCGGCAAGGGGATCACATTCGATTCCGGAGGACTCGACTTGAAGCCTTCGAGTGCGATGCGTTTGATGAAGAAAGACATGGGAGGAGCCGCTGCGGTGGTGGGCTTACTAAAGTGGGCCGAGCTCTCCGCGCTGCCGCTCCCGATCGACGCTTATTTAAGTCTTGCTGAGAACTCAATTGGCGCAGGCGCCTTTCGCCCGGGCGATGTCTTAGTGGCGCGTAATGGAATGACCGTGGAAATCGGCAATACCGACGCTGAAGGACGGCTGGTTCTTGCCGATGCTCTCGATGTCGCTGTTTCCAAAAGCGGTACGGACAAACCGCGGGCCGTCATCAACGTTGCCACTCTTACTGGAGCTATCAAGGTGGGACTCGGTGCTGAGATCGCCGGGTTATTCGCAAACAACGATCACCTGGCCAATGTTCTAACTGATGCTGGATTACAGCGCGGTGATTTCATGTGGCGAATGCCATTGTTTCAGGCCTATCGATCACAATTCAAATCGACCTTTGCAGATTGCTCCAACTGCGCTGACGGTAGTTTTGGCGGCGCCATCACGGCGGCACTCTTCCTAGAGTCCTTTGTCAAAGACGTGCCTTGGGCGCATCTTGATGTTTATTCTTGGAAGGACTCTGCTGGTGGTGCTTGGGCAGAGGCCGGTGGCAATGGGCAGCCGGTGCAGGCTCTTGCTGAGGCTCTTACGCAAATGGCGAACGAGGATCGCCTGCAGAGTGAAAGTACTGAACTCGCATGAGTAAAATCCAGCTTCCACAGGATGAGCTGGAGTTTACCTATGCGCGTAGCTCAGGGGCTGGGGGCCAGAACGTTAACAAGGTCAACTCGAAGGCGATTTTGCGCTGGAACGCGCTGAACAGTCGCGTTCTTCAGGGCGGGATTCGGGAACGATTTCTCGCTCGCTTCGGCAGCCGCCTTACCGTTGACGGTGACCTGATTATCATGAGTGATCGTCATCGTGACCAAGGTAAGAACGCCTCTGATTGTCTTGAAAAATTACGTGCGATGTTAGCTTCTGTGGCGACTGCGCCTAAACAGCGTCGGGCGACCAAACCGACTTTTGGCTCAAAGATCCGTCGCTTGAAATCCAAACGCGCCCAAAGTGAAAAGAAACAAGGCCGCCGCGTCCGCGACGACGACTAACCAGACGACTAACCAGAAGACTAGAGCGATGGCAGCTAATATTCCAGCGTTGTAGCAGCGTGAACGAGTTAGCCGGCAGCGCGGGCGAGTTGCGGTGTCTCTTGCGAACTGCACAGGCACTGTAGATCGCGTGTCCAGCGGCGCAGCACGATTTGGCCTGAGTTGATTTCGAGAAACGGGGTGCCCATCAACCAACTGCCGGTGTTGTAGTATTCGCTGCCCGAGCTTAGCGACGATTGCCCGGCATGGTGAGTGTGACCGAAGACGATGGCATCGAAGCCGCGTTGTGAGAGCTCCTCGGCAGCCTCAAAGAAAGCCTTATGTTCTCCGGGGATACCGCTACGTGAACGCTCCCAAAACAGTCTTGATTTCATGCGCTCGAACGCCACCCAGGCATTGTACAGTGAAGGGTGAACTTTAAGAGCGAAGCCCGCAAACCAGGTAAGAAACTCATAGAGTTCCGGATTACGTACGAAGAAGGGATCATAAAGGTGACCGTGCTCGATGCGGATTCGCTTGGAGCCCGACCAAACATTGAGAAAAGGCGCCATTTTGAAGCCGCCCCAATCATTGAGAAAATTCTCGAGCACGATGTCGTGATTGCCGATCACGTAGTAGACGTTGCGTCCGCGAGCGGTGAAGGTTTTGATCGCGTGAAAAACCTCAGGTACGTCACGGGCAATTTTGGAAAACGAAACCTGAGCGATCTCGAAGCCATCGCCATTGATGACAATGTCGTATTCATTTTGCGCGGCCCAGTGAAAAAACTCGACAGTCGGATTCTTGGCCTTGGAAAAGGGATTGCCAAGATGGAGATCCGATATCACCGCTAGGTTGCGATCGCGTATTTCGGTGATCATTTGCCCTCGACTTGCGGTGGCGGTTTTTGACTGAATTCTGATCCCTGCAAGATAGCTTTAAGGGAATCATTCGATGAGTGGGAACTGGCGAGTTCCTTCATCAAGTTGTCATTTGTGACCCGGATCCGTCGCGACAGTGTCTGTAGCATTTCAAACGCGAATGTCGGATCACGTCGGATCTTAAGCAGGAATCCTCCGGGATGAATCACCAGCAGTTTCGTGGTGCCGCGCGCACGGGCGGTGGCACTTCGCGGAAGTGATTCGAGGAGCGACATTTCGCCGACGAAGTCACCCTTCTTTAGAACTGCAAGTGTGACTTCCCCTTTGGGAGATTTCTTAGTGACCGCGACTTCGCCGGAGACAACCACGTACATTTCGCGACTGTCGTCACCCTCGTGAAAAATGAGATCAGTATCGGCGAACTCACGGGTTTGTTCTTGGGCAAATTTGAACTGTTCATCGAGATTAAGCATGAATGTAGTTTAACCGAGGAGAGCGGTAAAGAGGGGGCCGGATTCGCACAAGCCAGACCTTAGGCGGGTGACGATTTAGAACAGTGTGATCAGATAGGCCGCACCCAAAATTCCGCTGGCAATGGTCATCGCGAACATCATTAGGAAAAAGTTTTCGACCAATTTTCCCATGCGGTTTTGCGACTCAGTTTCGATGTAAGAAGCTGCGGCGCGAGCCACGCGAAAGACCGAATAGGCGAGAGCCAGAATCACGACCCCGAAGAATATTGACTTCGGACTGGTGCGCAGATCATTGCCAACATGCACACCGACCATGATGCCGACATAGAGTACCGACATCAGAATCCAGACGTTGGCGAGACGGAAAATTTGCTGAGCAAAAAAGCGGAGTTGCGAGTCCGTGAAGCGGGTAATGACCCGGCGATCACGGAGCTTGGAGTCCAGCTGTTGGCGGCGTTCAACTATATATAAGTGCGCATCACGTTCGGACTCCGTAGCGTTGTCGAGATCCTCGATCGTGGCCGCATCAGTGTTGTCATTAGGCTTGGAGTGAACGTTGCTCATGTTTCCCATAATCCCGCCAGATGGTCGGGTAGTCCTAACTGACCTTTCGGCTAACTCGGGAAAAAACTGTCGCCTCGAAGTCAATTGTCTCAATTTGAGACAATTGCGTGTTTACCGGTAAATAAATGTTACTGAGGGATTTAGCTTTTTTCTTCATTATCCCGCCTTTTTAAGGTTATCGGCCTGTTGCACGAGTTCATTAATTGCTTTAAGCTTTTGTTCCACTTTTTTTCTTAATTGAATCG
>SXRI01000062.1 GCA_005793615.1 Bdellovibrionales bacterium | reverse complement strand
GTTTGGATTTTCCATACGAAGGACTTGTAGACCATGGTCGTGTTTCAACAAAATCAAACTCGTATCGATTCGAGACAGTCGATAAAAAAAGATTTCGCTCTGTACCCAGGCAAATTGATGTTGTCTCTTTTTTTTGCTCTTGCCGCCTTGAGCTCATCGCGCGTTCAAGCCGACATTCTTTTCGAGGGATACTCGACCGTCCTTCTTGATGGTGTACATGTCGGTTTTGTGGTTCAGCGATTTGAGTTCGATAATAAAAAACAAGAATTTGTCACAACCTATTTTCTCAAGACTAATCAGCTCGGCGGCAACATCACCGAGAGCCTCAAGGCACGAGCCAGTGCCGCTCTTAAACCCGTTAGCTATCAGTTCACTGAATTGGTTGGTGAGAAATCGCGAACCATCGATGCCCAGTTTAAGGGCGAGAATATGACCGCGACGATTATCGCTGGCGGCCAAAGGCAGGTTCTCCAAAAGAAAATTCCTAAGGGTGCGTTTCTCGCAAGTTTTCTGGGCTATGTCATGCTTCAGGGGCGTGAAGGCATAAAAAAAGGTGCAAAGTACAGCTATCACGCAATCGCCGAAGAAGACGCCTCCCTTTATAGTGGTGAGGCCTACATCGATAGCGAAGAAACCATTAACGGCATCAGTGCTTTCAAAATTCTCAACACCTTTAAATCAACACAATTTGTTTCTTATTGCACTTTTAAGGCCGAGGTCATCGCCACCCGCTCGCCGGTTCAGAAGATTTCAACGGAGCTCGTAGCCAGCGTACGTGAGGCGACCGCAGGTCTAAGTCTCAATTCCAGCACTCTCACGCATCTTTTTGGCAACGTGCCCTTAGGCGCAGAAAACCCCGTCTCGAGGCGGTCGCTTGAAACTCCTCCCAAAACAACTCCGCCAATCGGCGCAGGGCCCTCACCGACGGCAACACCTGGAAATAGTGGCAAAGAAACCCCGCCGCTCGATACCCCGAAAAAACAAGGCATACCGGGCGGCACTGGAATTCACCTTAAAGGAAAACCCAGCGAAAAATAACCCCGACAGACCAATGAGATGGATGAACTCGGTTTAACATCAGTGAGGTAGCTCGTGCAGCAGGAAATCGGACAGCAACTCATCATCGGTATCAAAGGACTTCAGCTCGAAAAAGACGAGGCTGATTTCATTGTGCGAAATAACATTGGCGGCGTGGTTTTATTCGCGCGGAATGTCGAATCCCCGGACCAGATTCGCCAACTTGTCATCGATTTGCAGGCTCTACGAAATCGCATGCCCGATAAAGCTCCTTTGTTTGTTAGCATCGATATGGAGGGTGGTCGCGTGCACCGCCTCAAACCTCCTTTTACAAAGTGGCCGGCGCTGAACAATATCGGTAAAATCGATTCCACCTCGGTGGCCTTTCGTTTCGCGCAAGCGATGGGCGATGAGCTCAAGGCTGTCGGTATTAATCTCGACTATGCACCCTGCCTTGATGTTTTCACTAACTCACAGAACACCGTCATCGGCGACCGAGCAGTGGCAACTTCGGCTGAGGCCGTGGCTCGACTCGGCTCGGCTCTGGTGCGAGGCTATATCAAGTCTGGCATCATTCCCTGTGCAAAACACTTCCCCGGACATGGCAACACTCTGATCGATAGCCATCTTGATTTACCGATCGAGGAGAAATCTCTCGAGGAACTCGATGCCGTTGAGTTTGAACCTTTCAAAAAAGCGATTCGCGCCCGCCTCGATCTCATTATGGTCGCACACATCAAATATTCCAAAATCGATTCGGAATGGCCAGCCTCGCTGAGCGAGATTTTTCTTCGCAAGATCTTGCGCGATCAACTGCGCTATCGCGGCTTAGTGATTACCGATGATCTTGATATGGGCGCCCTCAAGAACAACTATCCCAAACCCGTCATTGCTGTTCGCGCCTTACAAGCAGGATGCAATATCTTGCTCTACTGCAATGAAACCGACAGCCCGCCAACCGCGATCGAGGCCATTACCAAAGCGGTCGCAGAAAAACAGCTCGATGGGAATATCGTCAAAGACAACTATCGCCGCGTGCTCGAGCTTAAGAAAACCAAACTCATCGAACCTGAGCCCGCGCCCCTTGACCAAATCAGTCTAGTTGTCGGCCATCCAGATCATTTGCGACTGGCGAAAGCTATTGCAGCAGGCGCGGTTCCTGCTGACTTGATTCAACAGGCAACCTAAACAAGCATCCTCGCCCAACAGTTGTATTTTTTTCGGGAGTTCTGAAAACTCCACACTCCCCACTTACTTATCCCCATCCAAGTTAAATATAGCCGGGTCACAACCGGCAAGTGTTGGCCCGGCTTTTGATAGCGCAGATGGCGTCTTGTCAGGCCTTGCTTGGGGCAGGTCTAGAAACGGGGAATCTTTATATGTCCACACATCCACGCGACCTTCTTCAACGTTCAATCGGTTGCATCAGTTTTTCAGCGATTGCGCATTCAAGCTTGATCGCGGTTCTATTGTTGTCGCCAAAACAAAGCAGCGATTTGGATGAGTCCCGAATAGGTAAAGGCAGCCCGACCGGATCTGCAGGCTCCATGGTCGAAGTCACTCTCAACAGTCCAACGAATAAATCCGTTGAGACCACTGTAGCTCAATCAATTCCGCAACCGGCAGCGCAACCGGCAGCACAACCACAGGCAAAACAACAGACTGCCGTAGTCGCGAGTGAGATCACACTGCCTCCCGCGAAGAAAACGGCGCGACCGAAAGTGCTCCCCACAGCAAAACGCATCAAAACCGTTGAACATAGCAATGTCGCTGTTGAAGCAAAATCTGAAAAAGTCGAGCTCGAAGAACTCTCTCCGATCATTGCAGAAGAGCCCGCCACTGAGTCATCAAGCAGTACCCCTGCTAGCTCCGCTGTCAGCTCAGATGCGGATTCAAGCCCTGAGGCGCAAGTAGCTCCGGTTACCGCTGAGCCCACTCAGGAGCCGAGTGCCGTCAATAAGGCCGCAACAGCGACCGCCATCGAGGAGTCTCCCACAGCGACTGTTTCCGAACCTTCTCTACCCTCTAAACCATCTACAGATTCTGGCGCCAACAAAGGGCCGGGTTCGGGCACCGGCACTGCTTCCGGTGCAAGCGTTGGCGGCACAACTGACGGGACGCCATCTGGCGGAAACGAAAAGCCAACAACCATAGTTGAAGCGAGTCTACGTCGTCCCTTTCAAGGAAATCCCCTACCTAAATATCCGGCTCAAGATCGATTACGTAAACATCAGGGCACTTCGGTTGTACTTGGCGATGTTCGTCGCGATGGCACCATGGAGAATGTTCGTTTAGACAAAATCTCGGGATCACGTGATATGGATAGCGCCTCTATCAACACATTTAAAAAATGGAAGTTCGCACCAGGCCCAGAGGCCACGGTCCGAAAAGCTTTTCAATTCAATCTACAGGGTGAGGCGCAGGTCGGCTACGCCACTCTAAAAAGATAAGCTTAGAAATACTGGGCCGAATCTACTGATGATATGATTCGCCTGATGCAACACGGCCGCTGTGATGTTGTTGGTGGGCTGCCTGAAGACTGTTTCAGGCGAATCTGCGAATAAGTCGCAGATGATTACTTATCGCCAAACAAAGCTTTAGCAGATTTAGTCGAACCCTTGGAGCGAAGAGCGGCTTTGCGCTTCCCCCCGCGGCGAGCGGCTTTACGGTCACGGATAATCTCAAGTTTTTTGGTTTTCGATGCCATTATTCAAATCTCCTGGAACCTTATGTTAGAGCGGTGCATTAGGTATCAAAACGGCAACCACAAGTCAATCAGGTGGCGAGAGTTCCCGGCCACTCGTACGTCTTTTTGAAAGCTATAGTCAATGCTCAGGCGAGGACCGGCATAGGCCATTCCAGCGGTAAAATAGGTCTGATCGTGGGTCTCTCGCCAGTATCCGCCGGTTCGCAGGGCAAATTGATCCATGAGAAAGGTCTCGAGACCGGCCATGACATTTGTTTCTCGCCCGGGATTATCGGTGTCGGGCCTAACAAAATCCAAACGAGCCCTGAAAAACTTCTCATAAATATAATTGACGCCAAGAGCCAAGGTCGGCACCACTCGCACACCAACAGGCAGGTCTTCTGCCGGAGCGAAATCGTAGGCGACAAAACCAACTCCCACACTGGGAACTGGAACATACAAAGCTCCGAAGTGACCATTCCATTGAACATACTCACGACCACCTAATGGCGTGTACATCTCGTTAGAAAGACGATGCCCAGCAAGGCCTATCGCAAGTTTTCGGTGTAAGAACCCTGCCAGGCTGCCTTGCCAATCCTGCTGAGTAT
>SXRI01000061.1 GCA_005793615.1 Bdellovibrionales bacterium | reverse complement strand
TTTTGTTGAACGGCACTCATCGAGTCTTTGGTATCGATGACGAACAAGATGTCAGTCTGATTGTTATAGGTCAATTTCTGGCCCAACGACTGAACGACCGGAGGCTGGTCAAAGCTCTGTTTATTACAAGCCATTGTGATCAACACCGCCATTGCGGCAAGGGCTCCAACTTTAAAATTAATTTGCATAGCTTCTCCGTCCCCCGAAAAAGGGTCCAAACACATCGTTCAACTCATCGGCGAGACGGCGAAAAAAGCTTAAGAAGCGAAGTGAGATTAGATAGTTACAGCGACCGAATCAGTCACTTTTGGGGAATAGTGTCGAACTCATGGGCGACTTCGGTCCTAAGTAAGATCACGACCTTAGGGAAGCGGCGAACTTCTAGTCATGTAGGCAATGACTTCAGAAAACGGCTCATCGGCCTGAAGCTATTTCAAGCCGTTGCAAAACGCCTCGCCGTCAGCTAAAAGTTTCAAACTCAAAAAATAAGCCCAAGAAATTAGATAGACATAGAGGGGACTTCGCATGGACTTGATTCTGATCTTAGGAACCTTGGCCCTAGTTATCGGCCTGTATTTTCGTAACAATCCTCTGAATCATAGTCGCAAGTTCATGTTCCGCCGCTTCCTGAACTGGTTCCCCCTGGGCATGACTTATGCCTTTCTCTACATGGCTCGTTACAACTTGAACGTCAGCAAAAACGCCCTTGGCACAATGATGAACAAAGAGGCCTTCGGAATCATTTTCGGAGCCGGCACGATTGTCTACGGTCTGTCGTTTCTTTTGAATGGCCCGTTGGTGGATAAATTTGGTGGTAAGCGCGGCATGCTGATCGCCTGCCTCGGCTCCTCGCTCATCAACGTGATTATGGGTTTGGTGACCTATCTCATGCTCAAGGGAACAATCACAGGTAATGTGGTTTTGATCTTCTCCGTCCTCTATTCCCTCAATATGTTCTTCCAGAGCTACGGCGCGGTTTCGATTATCAAGGTTAAAGCTTATTGGTTTCATGTGCGCGAGCGCGGTATCTTTGGCGCTATCTTCGGGACATTGATTTCGTTCGGTGTTTATTTCGCTTTCGACTGGGGCCAGGTCATCGCCGATGCCGCCGTGTTAAATCCCACTAAGCAGATGACTGGTGTGCAAAACTTCATCCGCACTATTTTTGCAATTGATACAGGTACCACCGACGCCACATGGCTGGTGTTCCTTATTCCGGCGATGTTCCTGATTTTCTGGGGACTTGTGAATCTTCTCATGCTTAAGGATTCGCCCGCGCATGCGAATTTCGATGATTTCGATACTCATGACGCTAGCTCAGGTGAGATGGAGAAAGATTTCACCATTAAAGAACTCCTCCACCGTATCTTCACCAACCCAGTATTGTTGACTGTCTCGTTTATTGAGTTCACTACCGGCGTGACTCGTAACGGAATTCTGCAATGGTACTTTATTTTCGCCAAAGAAGTGCCACAGCCCGGAGCCGAGTTCTTTAAAGACAACTGGGGAATCTTGCTTTGTATGGCGGGAACCTTCGGTGGCTTCCTGGCTGGGTGGTTATCGGATGTCGTATTTCACTCGCGCCGCGGTCCCCCGGCCGGGGTGTTGAATGGCGTGATGCTTGTTTTCACGGTGATCATGTCGTTCATACTCATGACTTCGCCGGTCGGCGTCGGTATTTGTGCGATTTTGATTTTTGTTACCGGTATCGGTGTTCACTCACTCATGTCTGGAACGGCGTCAGCGGATTTTGGTGGCCGCAAAGCGACAGCTACCGCATCAGGTATCACCGACGGCTTTGTTTACCTCGGTACTGGAATTCAATCGCTGTGTTTGGGATACATCACGACCTGGAGCTGGCAACTTTGGCCGGTGTTCTTGATCCCGTTCTCGATGCTGGCGATCTATTTGGCGACGCGTATTTGGCACGCGATTCCGGCTGCCACTAAACACTATCTGATCCACGTCGAGAAAATCAGCATCGTCACGGTTGAGGAAGTTGAAGAACGCCAGTTGGTCAATCCCGCTCCGCAAAAGCCGTGAAGACACCTGAGAGATCTGCGCAGCCGACTCTGACCCGAATTCTTGAAGAAGCCTGGAGTTACTCCCAGGCGAAAAAACCATTTCTCGCGGTCTTTGATCTCGATTCAACGCTCTTTGATCTCACCCTGCGAGTGAGTGCGATTGTCGATGAATTCGCCGAGACCGCCATTAACCAAGCACGCTTTCCACAAGAGTGCCTTGAACTCAAACGTATTGAGATTCTGACGAGCGACTGGGGCCTTGAGGGCCCGGTTGAACGCATCGGCTTACGCACCGACAGTGCTTTTTTTAAAACTCTGAACGAATACTGGGCTGAGTGTTTCTTTTCCAATGAATATTTAGCGCACGATGAACCCTTACCAGGTGCGGTTGAATATGTGCAGGAGCTGCATCTCAGCGGTGCCCACATTATGTACCTCAGCGGACGCGATATTCCGCGAATGGCCATCGGCACGGAGACCTCGCTACGCGAACATCATTTTCCGCTCGCCAGCGACAGTGCGGAAATCGTTTTGAAGCCTCGTGGCGATATGGACGACGCCTATTTCAAACTCGACGTACTCAAGGAAGCTCAACGTCGCTACGGGCGAATCTGGTTGTTTGAGAACGAACCCGTAAATCTTAATTTAATAGGCCGCCAATGTCCTGAGATTGGCCTGGTCTTCATCGAAAGCACCCATTCTGGCCGCGAACAACTGCAACGCACGCTCAGCTCCATCCGGCACTTTGAAGCCGATCTGTCTGAATTCCGCGAATTGAAGAAGGCGCCAAAGATCTAGTCTTTGCTGGCTTAGTTAGCTGATGCTAACCTTGCTGAAGACATGAAAATCAACTTCGCTTCACTCCTTTCACGTGTTTGGCTCGGCCCCCTTCTGGTGATTTTGCTTTTCTTGTCATTAGGACCGACACCGAGCTCAATTGACGAACTGTTCCCGCTTTCGAATGACTATCATTTTCAAATGTTGGCCTTCGAGCAGGGACACCTTCGCCTTGGCGACAGTCCGCAAGGTGCGAGTCACGATTGGAGTTGGGGCACCGGAATTCAGCAACCCTGGGGTCTCGGCGTACCCTCTATTCAGTTCCCTTTCTTCGCTTTGGTGCGCCTTTTTGGCGGAGATTACCTTCCGGAAATGCCCGTTTACCTCTTTTGGCTTACAGTAGTGGGCTTTTCCATCAATCTGATGTTTCGCCGTTGGTCAGTGGAAGGAGGCGAAAGCAATATCCTAGTTTTGCTCTTCCTCGCGCATCCGGTGCTGTTTTTGATGTTGCGCCAGCGCTATGCCGTGTACGAAACGGCGATTGCGTACGGCGTGTTATGCGCCAGCGCCGGATACAGCTTAACCTTAGCGAGCCTACGTAAAGAACCGGGACGCCATACATGGGCCGTCGCTTTCTTCCTGGGCTTCATATCCTTCGTTAAACCGACGCTCGTGGTTTACATCTTGGTCTCGATGACTTTACTTATACTTTCGTGTTTCGAAGGTCGAAAGCATTGGTTGCGCGCACTCGCCCTATTCATCGCGTTTCTTCCG
>SXRI01000060.1 GCA_005793615.1 Bdellovibrionales bacterium | reverse complement strand
GAGGCCTTTATTGGCGAGTTACTGACAACCTTGCCGCTGACGCTTCTTAATCGCCAGGCATGGGGAGTTGATGTTGCGGTTATGGACAATGGCGAGATGCGGGTGATCGATATTGTCACCAATCGTGGACGAAATGTCGCGTGGTCGAGTTACCTTGAACAACCACGGGTGATCGCTGCTTATTCTCGGCATTTTGAAGAATACTATGGAATGCGATTCCAAGGTCTTGATGGCGCTTTAATACGCTACGGATTCGCCAATTATCTTCCCTTTTGGGAAAAGCGCATCGAAAAGTCCCGTCCCGGATTAAGTAAGGCGTTGGCCTACCTGCCGCCCGTGCCTTAGCAATCGGAAACAGAGCTCGGTACTGGTTTGGGAACGTTTTTCGGAATTTGTGCCACGAAACGGGTGTGCGGATTCATGGTGTCGAGTCGCAACATGCCTCCGTGATGTGCGGCAATTGAAGCGGCAAGAGAAAGCCCCAGGCCGGTGCCTTTTCCTGGCTCCTTGGTAGTAAAGAACGGATCGAAGATTCGCCCGCGGTTTTTGATCGGAATTCCCGGGCCACTATCAGTGACAAAAAGGTAGAGCGAGTCGGTGTCTTCGGTAAACTCGAACTTCACCCATTTATCTTTCTCAGTCATCGCGGCATCAAAGGCGTTATGGAGAAGGTTTAAAAGAAGTTGCGAAATCATCGTGGGGTTGATTTCAACGACCAGGCTCTCTGGTACCGGAGTCATCTCGAGATGAACATTACCGGATTTAAAGCGCTCGGAGCACATATCGGTGACATCAGCCACCACACGAGAAAGCGACCATGGTTGGCGCGAGCCATCGCGCTCGTTGATAGAGAGCGACTTGAGACTGGCAACAATCTCGGAAATACGCACCGAAGTTGATTGGATTTTTTCGGCAAGGACTTCGATATTTTTAAAGTCAACCACCGGACGGGCGATGGCGCGTTTGATCTCGTGCGCTTTGCCGACAATGATGGTGAGCGGGTTATTGATCTCATGGGCGACCCCGTTGGCAAGATCACTCATCGCCAGTGTTCGCGCGCGCAACACCGCTTCGGCCTGACGCTCGCGCGCGGTTTCTTCGCATTGTTTCTTCTCGGTGATGTCGTCGGCGATAAGAACCACGCGGCGCGAGGGCGTTGCGGATCGGTCGACCTTAATCGGAAACGAACGCAGCCAGATCCAGCGAATTTCACTGTCGTCGGCAATGAATCGCGTTTCGATATCCAAGTTCGAATCGAGTCGGGTATGAAATTCTGAGAGTACGCGGTCGCGGTCCGCTGGCAAAACCCGATCGGCAAAACCGCCAAGGCTTTCATTCAAAATAGCGCGACTGGAGCCAATCACGGTTTCAAAGTTGTCGCTGACCACGAGCACTTTGGCAGTATCGATATCCAGCACCCAGAAGCACTGGCGAACAGCTTCGGAGAAATGGCGGTAGAAGTATTGAATTTCTTGGTTCTCTTCGATCATGGAGTTGAGATGAAGCTGTTGTGCCTGGACGTCGAGCGCGAGGTCCTCGGCACTGGCGGCTTTGCCGGCGATATCCACCAACGAGCGCAGCGCCGTTATGCGCTGATGGGCGAGTTTGCCGTTGGTCTTGGGTTGGAAGTAACAAATGATTGCGATTCGATCGCCGCCGAGGTCTGCTTGCAGTAAAACCCCGTCACCATCGGGAAGATCTCTGAAGCCGAGGTCCGTTTCTAGGAGTGACTGATGGGTAATGGCTGTTTCAGCATCAGAATTGATGAGAATGTTCTGAAAAAGTGCATGGCTGATGTCGAGAAACTGATTTTTCAGGTGTTGGAAACTGCCGCTGGCGAACTCGATTTGGCAGGTTTGCGCAGGCGGCAAGCAGTGGCCGATAAAAAGATCGCCCTCGGGAACCAGGGCTCGCAGTGCCAGAAAAAGATCGTCGAACAAATTGCCGAGAACACCGTTCTTAGTTTCATTGCCTTTGGCTATACTCAAGCCCGGTGAACGTTGATCAGCGGCAGGGAAAGGCGATGGTTGCTGTTTCTTGACGGATGATGACACGGCGGGAACCCTCACGTGATTGGCAAGCTCACTTCTTATCGGGGGTTCTTAAGTAAAAACTTGAGTTAAAATCCTTAGCGGGAAATTCACCTCGAGAGGGGTGCGGCGCTGGCGTCTCAATTCAAGGCGGTCGCATTATTGCGGATCGTGAGGGAACTCCAGACAGGATTTGGGCCAACGAATCAGCGCGCCAGGAGTTCCAGTCTGAGCCAACACGCCCTCTTTATCGACGTCGAGAGAGCCATTGGCAACCTGTTGATCACCGATGTATTTCACCCAGATAAAGGTCCCTTTGGGACGTTCGCAGACGTTACCCTCGAAGGTGATCGGGTTACTGGGAGAAAAGCTCATGCGGGTGACGTCTGATTTCTTAGTGCCTTTGCTGGCCGGACGATAAATGATCTCCAGAAACACCTCGCCGCTTTCGACCTTGGCGCCGCGGACATTCCAGTGTCCTTTGATGAAAGAGTTTACATAATCAACTTTTGTTTGTTGAGCGATGCCGATGCCGGACACGGCGTGTAGTGGAAATTTATTTTGGTCAGGGTCTTCAGTGCGAAAAATCTTGACCCAGCGTTGATAGGAATTGTGATGGGGGCGGCGTTCCCCCGGGGTCCTAGGCTTTTCAGCTTCTGCCCAAACATCAATACTGGGAGTGTCGTTCTGATATTTTCCAGTGATATCGGTTTTCATCGAAGCATATAGATCCTTCGGGGTCGCGCTAAAGACCTCGGTGCCATCGGCCTTAAGGCCCATGAACCACTTCATTGTTTGTCCGCCGAGATCTCGGCTCCAGGTGCAGTTCTTGTAGTTGGCGCGAAGGAACTGGTTGCTGGTCGTGACGCGACGATAAGTGATGCAGCCTAGTACTCCGACAAGAAAGTTTCTAGCCGTTTTTTAGAGCCCGCTTCTTCGCGGGTTTGACTCTTTGCAGTAGCAACATGTTTTTGTTCTCGATTATCCATTCAAATTCCTCGCCTTTTTCGATCTCGAAACTCTGT
>SXRI01000059.1 GCA_005793615.1 Bdellovibrionales bacterium | reverse complement strand
CCACAGCGCTACCTGCCCGAGTTCCGGCAAATTGCTGCCGCTAAGGAGATGGTGAAATGACCAAAAAAATGATCAGACAAATGAAGACCGTAAAGTTAGTGTCGCTGGCTAGTCTCATAGCCTTTGTGGGCGCGTGCAGTAGCGGTCCCAAAGTTAAAGACGACGCCGCTGCCATCAAGGCTAGCCAGGCGTTTTTAGAGAGTCTTGTTTTGGTTCCTGGCTCCGAGCCGTTGACGGCCAATGCCACTTGTTCGGTGCCGGAGGAAGCCAAGAAGCCGCAACCGGGCCAGGCTCTCGGGCCATCAAAAGATTGGCGCAAGCTCGTGGCGCACGCCAACGCCTGCACCAAAGCGAAGGATTGGCGCACGATCGAGGCACTTGCCAATGCGATCGCACGCATGGATATGGATTCGCCCTGGGGCGCTTATTTCTTGAGTCTCTCGGCCGAAGGCGGCGGTGAGCTTGGTCGGGCCATGTGGATGATCGAACTCGCACAGAAGAAAACGGGCGGACGTCTTGGTTTGTTCTCCTATCAAAAAGGTCGTCTTCTTTTCCTGATGAACGAGACCTCAAAAGCCATGAAGGAAGTCGAGAAGGCTCTGGAGCTTGAGCCGGGTCTTGCCGAAGGGCATCTCTTTCTCGCCGATATTTATCGACGAGATATGGAGAACGAACTTGCGCAAAAAAGTTACGCGGCAGCTCTCAAGATTGATCCAAAGAACGAACGCGCGATCACTGCGTTGACCGAAATGAATGTTATGCCGCGAACCCCGGCGGCGGTGCAACCCGCACCGACCTCTACGGCCAAAAGTGATATGAAGAAATGAAAAAGGAGACACACGCTATGAATCTCATTTTGAAACGAATTTTACTGGGAGCGGTGCTGTTCTCAAGTTCGACAGTCTTCGCCAAGAAGGTCGAATATCGTAAAACCCAAACCGTAAATTTTGACCAAATGGATGTCGATGGACAGGCTGTAACCCCCAATGGTTCGTTCGTGGTCAATAAACCAGGACTTTCCTTGGTACCCCTCTATAAAGTTAGGAAGAATTTTGACGACAATATAAAGGAATCGGCGGAGTACGTTAAGTAATGAAAACGATGAAGGGCTTCTCAAACATGAAAACATCAGTGATCACCCATCTAGCGATTGGCGCAAGCTTTGCTGGCGTCCTCCTCCTGTCATTGAACGCCAATGCCCAGGGCGAAGGCCGAGGTCCCGCTGCAGCTTCCGGTAAGCCGGTCGCGAGCGCGCCCAAGTCCGCGTCGGGCACGCAGCAGACACCGGGGCAGTCAGCAACACAAGGTCCGGATGAAAAAGTGGATATCTCCGATCTTGAGAAAAAATACTGGTCGACAAAAGATACCGACTTCAATGTCGTGCAAAACCGACTTTACTCGAAGGCCAATCGTTTTCTAATGAGTGCGAACTTCGGAACGCTCATCAATGACCCTTGGAGCACCGGTCAGATCTATGGCGGCAATCTCGCCTATTACTTCAGCGAGCATCTGGGTGCCGAGCTGCTCTTCGACTATGCGAGCACACAAGACAACACGGCTTCGAAGCGACTTATAGAAAAGGGCGCTTACCCGGATAACAACAAAATCACTCAATTCATCGGTCTGAATGCGGTGTGGGCGCCGTTCTATGCCAAGATGAGCGTACTCACTTCGACGATTATCTACTTTGACATGAGTATTGGCCTCGGTGTCGGCATGCAAGCGTATGTTCAACAGCGTGACGACGGCAACCAGACTCGGCAAACTCCGGCAGTTGAACTCGATGTGACTCAGCATTTTTACTTAAACAAACATTTCGCTGTTCGCATTGACCTAAAGAACCGCTGGTACACAAACGAAGTTGTTTATTATCGTTCGACTTCGTTTGGTGCCACCGGGAACCGTGTTATCAGCAATAACATCGACAATACGACTCTGCTTATGGCCGGTCTGACCTTTATGTTTTGACAAGGAGATGGACGTGAAAACGCACATCCACAAACGTGGGTTGAAAAAACGAGTCTCGATAGCGAGCGCCCTGATTGCGATGAGCATGATGTCGGTTGCTTCGGCAGAGCCGTTGAAGCCGACGGGCACTTATGAACAAGCGAAATTGGTAAAGTTGGTGAGCCCGGCGCCCGCGGCAGTGGTGACCACTCCAGGCGCTGGTGCTAAAGCACAAACGTTCTCCGGACAAGTGAGAAAATGGGCTCGCAGCCAGTGGCGCGCGCTTAAATCGTTCTTGGTAGAGGAGCCAGTCAAAGTCGCCGAGGTCCCAGAAAAACGTAAACCTGCCGCAGAAGTAGCTCTGAAGGGTTCCGCAGAAACCACGGCAGAAACTGTCGCCAAAATCAAACAAGAGGCCACGCAGCCGCAAGCGGCTGCCATCGTTCCGGTGATTGCTCCCTCTGCCGTAAAGTTGCAGGCACCTTCATCGGCAGCCGCGCGCGATCGTGGCCCGATCGAACAAGCCGGCGTTCAGCGTACGACGAATGGCGTGGCTTCCTACGATTTGAGTTCGAGCGCGGCCGTTCCCAAATTGAGCATCGAAAAAGAAGAGAAAATCAGCAAAGACATTTATGCTCTAGATGCCCGCATGCAGCAGATCATGAGTGATCGTGTCGTGCATGTCCTAGAAACTCCGGAGCTTCTGACTGAGAAAGCACTCAAGGCGTTGATACAAACGCGAATCGTGCGTGCGGGTGAAGCGGTGAATGTCAAAGACATACATCTCCCGGTAAAAGGCAAGGTCAGTACGGCTGCCGTCGACAAAATCGTTTTAAAGCTAAAACCCGAAACCGAGCTCAAACTCGCAAAAGTTATTCCGCTTTCGCCTGAGGAAGTCCGTTTCCTCAGTGGACTTTTACTTTTCCAAAAAGGTGATCAATGTCCGACGGCCATTGGTCTATTCCATAAATTGTCGAAGGCAAAGGGCTGGGAGGCCGAGGCCGATTTCTATGTCGCCATGTGCTCCAAGAAACTTGGACTGCGCACCGACTTTTATGAACGGGCCGCGCAGGTGCTCGACACCAAGGATGTGCATTACTCCAAGAGAACTCTCGCGGAAATCGACAGCGACGTTCCCTATGAAATCAGCGATCGCTTTGGCGCGGCACTTTTGAAGGCCACCGGAGAAAGTAAGATCGTCGACGGCCTCTCCGAGGGTGCACTTGCTAACGTGGCCTATGATCTCGCTGATTTTGGCGTATCGAGTGAACGTTACAAAACA
Organism: Bdellovibrionales bacterium; assembly: GCA_005793615.1. Lineage (GTDB taxonomy): Bacteria > Bdellovibrionota > Bdellovibrionia > Bdellovibrionales > JAMPXM01 > SXRI01. The sequence goes on along the minus strand of SXRI01000059.1, from coordinate 1,592 downwards.
GCGTTGACATGGGTGCAAAAGGTACCGGCAACACATCCGAAGTATCTACAGGCGCAGTTCATTCAGGCGCTCGCCGAGTATCAAGCAGGTTCGAAAGAAAAGGCGTTGTCGATTCAAGATAAAATCGTCAATGATCCGAAGACCGACAAATCGAAAATGGAATTTCAAGCCTTGGTGGCTTTGAATGCCGCGCGAATGTACTTTCAGGAACAAAACTTTAAAGCGGCCGATGAGAACTTTCATAAGGTCTATAAAGACCATCCTCTGTGGCTGACCTCGCTTACCGAATTGGGCTGGGCGCAGTTGATGAGCGGAGATTTCGAGGGCGCGATCGGCAATATGTACTCAATCCATTCGCCGTTCTTCGCTACGGTTTACAAGCCGGAGTCTTTCGTGATTCGCACGATTGGTTATCTCAATCTTTGTCAGTACGGTGACGCCTACAAGTCATTGTCGATACTTGAACATGAGTACCGCCCGAAACTGCAAAAGATCGAGCACTACCTTGATCGGGCCAAATCTAAACCTGCCTTCTATCATACTGTGAAGAGCTTTTTAACAGCAGCCAAGGGCGTACCTGAAGTCGACGGCCTACCCATGCAGGTAATCCGCGAGATGGCGCGGCACCGCGATTTCACCAATCTACAAAAGGCTCTCAATCGACAAATTGACGAGCGGCCTAACTACAATAAAATGAATAATGAAGTCGAGGGACAGCTGAAGACTGCGCAGAATGCGGTCAATGAAACCCGCCGCAAACTTGATGTTGTTCGCAAAAAGTTGGCGCAAGCCATCGCCCGGAAGAACGCCAAGCAAACTGAGAACGAGTTACGAGGCGAACTCGAAGTGGGTATGACTAAACTCAATGATCAGTTTTTCTATGTGGATCTCTATACCGAAGCTAAAGCCGGCGTTGATGAATACCGTCGCGAGATCATTACTGGCGCGGATCAGCGAATTGTTGGCATGCGCGGCCGCATCGAAAAAGTTCTCGCTAACCGTCTCTTGCGAATGAAGGTCGAGCTGGCGCGGATGCTCGATAATAACGAACTTTTGCGTTACGAGGTGTTTGCCGGTAGCGGCGAAAACCTGCGCTACCAGGTGGCGGGCGGAGAGACCGGAAAGCGCGTGCCCGCGTCGGTTCTGCCGAAGTCGAAATCTCTGCAATGGGAATTCGACGGTGAATATTGGGAAGATGAAATTGGTCACTATCGTTCGGGCCTTAAGAATAACTGTGCAGATAAGCAACGTGCTCAGGCGAGCCTTGATGGAGGTGTTAAATGAAACGAGTCTCATTAGCGGCGGTAATGACCGCAGCAGCCGTGGTTACTTTGGCCACACCGGGGTTTGTCAGCGCCAAGACCGATGTTAGCGCCAAGGTGGGGCAACTCAAGGAAAACGCCGAAAATAGCAGGACCAATTTGAAGCAATACGAAGAGAACCTCAAGGTGGTGAGCGCCAATCTCGAGGCGACTGAAAAAGCGGTGCAGAGCCTTGATCGGCAAAAGGAAGCCCTGGCAAAGCAGACGGCTGACTCCAAGAAGGGTAAAGCGACTGTGGATGGCGCTAAAAAACAGTTGGAAACACTCTTG
>SXRI01000001.1 GCA_005793615.1 Bdellovibrionales bacterium | reverse complement strand
GATCAAAGTACTCACCAAGATTGAGGCGCTCAGAACGGCGAACTTTCGAGGTCGCCGAGTTATACGGAGTCAAATCGATCACATCAGCATGCGAAGATACCGCCGCCAAATTGTTCTCTTCCAGAGTTTCCATGAGGAAGTCGAGGTCATGGCTTTCAGCGCCATGCGGAATTTCGATTTCACGCATAGCGCAAAGAGCCTTTAACAGAAACTCAGTCGCTTGGGCCAAATTATACCCGACCGCATCATGCTGACCCTCATCGGCGAGGTCTTTTTTAGCAATATCGAGGCAGTCTTGTGCTTTAAGGATCAGTGATTTCGTGGTTGGGTTCATGAGGCTTCCTTTCCCGTCATAACCTTTCTAAATGTTTAGCAGGTGATTTCTTGTTGAGTCTACACAAAGAATCTTCGCGGCCGTTAATTCTTGCCATCCCGTGACTGATTGCGATGATGGACTCAATGAATACCGAATCGGCGATGCCTAATTTAAATGCACCAAAGGAGTTGCGGCCGGCCTCATTCTTGCGACGACTTTTGGCCCTGCTCATTGACCTTGTGATTCTCTTTGGCCTTTTTCAGATCGTTTTAATCTTATTGGGTCTAGGCATCTTGTTTGTTTTTTTTAAAGACTATCTCGGGTCTCCGGAGTTGTTGATGGGAGCGATGTTTTTGGATTCAACTCAGGTGCTGTACTGGGTTGTGATCGGCGTGGTGGCATGGATGCTGCTGACCATGGCGGTTGCTCATATTTACTTCATTGCCCTGGAGGCGAAGCGAGGCGCAAGTCTCGGCAAGAGTTTTTTCGGTCTTAAAGTAGTGTCGGTGGACGGCCGGCCGATTTCTTCGCGCCAGGCAGTGCTGCGGGATCTTGGACGCTGGTATGTCGACTTCACGCTCGTTCTACCCACTGTTGTGGCCCTACTCGTGACCAAGCGAAGACAGCGGATCGGGGACCTACTTGCGGGACCCATGGTCGTGCATCGGACCTGCCTGGTGGTGGCGCAGACGGCTCAAGTGAAGGCGCCGGTACCAGAACCAGTGCTAGAACCAGAGCCAGGGCCATCGGCAGTGACCGCACAAGAACCAGTGACCGCACCTGAGCCGGCAAGTGAAACCCCGCTGGAGCGGTATCTGCGCAAACACAGCCCGAAAAATGAATAGAGGCCGCCGAGTTGAGCTGGTAAGCAAAAATCAGTTTACCTTCGATGCGCGGCGGATATAATTTGCGACATGAAATACAAATTGTCGGTGTTCAGTCCTCGCGCTTTGGTTTCGGTGGTTCTTTTGGCCCAAGGCTCACTCACGACGGCGCTCGCGGCCGATGAGCGAAGCTTCTTCGACCTGTCGACCGGCAATGGTCACGGGTTTCAGATTTTCAATACTCGCTCGGGCAGGTTGACAGCCTTTCTCGATCATCCTTACCGCTACCTGCGACCGGGCAGTGACATCACTAAAGACGGTATCGAGCGACGTAACCTCATGGAAGGTTTTTCGACCACGGTTAAGCTTGCTCATCCCTTCGCGGATTCCGATACCATCGTTGATTCCGGTAACGCTGAGTCGGCTTATGTTGAAGAGACCAATATTATCCGTGTACCGTCGCGCCCGACCGAAAGATTTTTCTTTTCACCGTTTGGGTTCGATGGCAATGCGATGGTCGCACTCGTGCGTATCAACGACCAGAGCCTGCTTGCCGGGGCCTCGGTAACGGCGAGCATGCGCTTTCATTTAGGTGGAAATCCCGTCAGTCCGACTTTTTACCAGCCTTCACTTGAAGTCGTGAAGATGCCCGGTGAGAAGATCTATCGCCTCGATCAGTTTGAACGCCCGCTTTGGGTTGAAGAGGGGCAGGGCTTGGGCGCGATGGTTTATTTGCCTTTGCAGGCTGACGCCAAGGGGTATTGTGATCTCTTTGGGCTCAATCAGGGCGGGCTTTTGCCTGCCGATCGTCATGGTGACCGATCTTGTGTCGCCGACGATTTGGGTTATTTGCTTTCGTCCGCTCCTGATCAGGATGGTTATTTTGGCGCGGTTATCTTGTACGTTGAAGACAAGGCGCATATCGAAGCGCAGATTCGCGCGCTTCTGAAATGGGTCGACGGACGCTCGGGGCGTTTGCTTCTCGAGGGGAGCCTTGAGGAATGGCGTAAGTGGCGTAAGGCGCCCAAGGTTCGCTTTCGTTCGAATGATGAAAACAAGCTTTGGCGGCAGAGCGAAGCGGTTTTGCGGATGGGGCAGGTGCGTGAACCCAATGGAATCTTCGCGGATCGTAAGCGTGTGAATAATGGAATGATCATGGCGAGCCTCGCCCCTGGCCATTGGACCACGGGTTGGGTTCGCGACGGCCTCTATGGAGTTGTTGCGCTGACCCGCGCTGGATACTTGGATGAGGCCAAGCGTGCGCTCAACTTCTTTCTCAATGCAGAGCCAGTCGGTAAATTTAAAAGTTATGTCGACAACGTCGATTATCGCATCTCGGTCACCCGCTATTTTGGTTCTGGCGAAGAGGAGGCCGATTACTCCAATCAGGCTACGCCCAACGTTGAGACCGATGGCTGGGGATTGATGCTGTGGGCAGCCCGCCAATATCTTGACCATTCCGGTGACTTCGCTTGGCTGAAATCACCGACGCGTAAAGGGACTGTATATGAGGCCCTTTTAGAGGGTGTGGTAAAGCCGATAGAAAGTCAGCTTGAGAAGTCAGGACCACTGACGGGTATCATGAAGCCGGATTCGTCAATCTGGGAAGTGCATCAGCAAAACGCTCGCCATTTCGCTTACACCACATTGGCGGTGGCCCGTGGTCTTTGTGACTTCGCTTCGTTTGCCAAACGCAGCGGCAAGCGCGCCGATCATCTCAAATATTCGAAACTCGCAGAAAGGGTGCGGGCGGCTTATCTGCAAAAGTTCAAGGTCAAAGAGGGGCACTTGATCGCTGCTATTGAACGATCCGACGCCACGGACGTGGATGCGGCCGTGGTGGAATCCTATGGACTTGATGTCATCAAGGACTTTTCTTCGCCACTGGCGAAGAATACGCTTGCCCATATCGAGAAGCTTAAGCTTCCTAGCGGTGGTTTTTCGCGCTCAGTTGGTGACAGCACCTATCAAACCAACGAGTGGGCCTTTATTGACTACCGTATGGCAGTTGCTTACCTGAGAATGAAGCAGCCGCAGAAGGCTCACGATATCATTGATATGCTCACGACCCGTTCTATCAATAATTTCTATTTACTTCCGGAGTTGTATGTCGCCACAGCGAGTGAAGGCCCGATTGGTTCCTATCAGGGTTCTAACCCGATGGTGGGCTATGGTGCCGGCGCCTTTGTCCTAGCGGTGTTGGACCGCGAAGGCCGCATCGAGGATCGTCGCTGTAACTAAGGCTAGTACTTTGACAGATAAATTTCTAGCCGGTCTCACCGAGACTTATTCGCCGGTTGGTATCTAAATTTTTTCCGCGCTTTCTTTTTGGTGAAGGTCCAGTTGATGGTGATCTTCTCCTTATTGGCTCGTTTGTTCCATGCTTTGGTCCGCGTCTTCAATTCTGATTTGCTTGCAATGCGCTCTTT
>SXRI01000058.1 GCA_005793615.1 Bdellovibrionales bacterium | reverse complement strand
CTTTAACTTATCGATGATTGCAGCCGCGCTGGTGTCGCCGCGTTTTGCCGCGCCAGAAACGGTCTTGGCTTTTTCAGTTATCGTTGGTGGCTTCTTGCAGATGGCTGTTTTGATCCCGGGTGTGGTCAAAAGCGGCTACTTTCCTCGCTTTACCTTTCAATGGTCATCGCCGGATGTTTTTCGTGTATTGAAAACAATTTTACCTAGCATCTTCGGTGTCAGCATGCTGCAGATCACGGCACTGGTGAATATGCGTTTTGCGGCCGAACTGCCGAGCGGTTCGCACTCCTATCTCTATCTCGCCGATCGAATCTTGGAGTTACCGTTGTCTTTGTTTGTGGTGAGCATTAGTTCGGCATTGTTGCCAACGTTGGCACGATACTGGGCGGAGAAAAACAAAGAGGCGATGGCGGATACAATCAACCATTACATCCGTCTGATCGCATTCGTGGCATTGCCTGCGGCGATTGGAATGTTCGTCCTCGCTCGACCGATCACCGAAGTGTTGTTTTTGGGCAGGCAGTTTAAGTATGAAGATGCTCTGGCTACCGCGTCGGTGATTCGTATTTATGCCTTTGCGGTTGTGGTTTCGGCGGGCGTGCGTATCTTGGCGCAAGGATTTTATGCGATCCAGAATACGTGGTTTCCGGCACTGGCGGGTGGTGTGGCGTTAATTGCGCATGTGCTGTTTGCCTACTCATTGACGAAGGCATTTGGTCTTGAGGGTTTGGCGACGGCGTCCGTCGGCAGTGCTTTGGTGAATCTTCTGATGCTGGCCACGGCTTATAATGAATGGGTTGGTTCACTGCAGTTCAAGGCGTTTCTAAAATCATTTTTACGTTTCGCTATCTGTGGCGCAGTCATGGTGGCGGCGCTCCAACTTTATGACCCTCTTTTTCCGTTGATCGCCGGGAAATTTCGCGGTTCGCGAGCCGTGGTCCTGTTTGCGGTGAGTGCCTTCGGAGTGGGACTCTATTTTTTGAGCGGGCGCCTGCTGCGAGTTGAAGAGTTTCGAGAGACCATGGCCGCGTTCCGCGCCCGTTTTTCACGGTAGATCAACCTGGGCGCGATTTGCACCATTTTCATTTGTCCGGCAAAGTGCACTGGGGAAAATCTTCACGCTTGGCCCCTTTCGATCACTCAATTCCTTTCTAACTACCTGTAAAAACGAACGTTATAAACTTGGTCTCCTCATTGCTTATGCGATGCGTAAGAAAACGAATCTGAGGAGATTAGCAATGCACCCCCTGAATTTCGCGGCTCTCGGCCGCTTCACCAGTTTAATGATGATGACATTCGCGCTCGTAGCTCCGGGCCAGCTTCAGGCACAAGACCTGCCAGCCTGTACGGCACAGAACACCGGTCACGCGCACGCCTGGTTTCTGACGAAGACAGAGTGGTCGTCTGCTGATGAGAAAGAATGGCAAGAGTGGATTATTGCTCTTTATAAAACCAAGTGCCATACGCTCGGCGAATGTCTGAAGAGCCCGGCGAACAAGTTCCGCAATAGCGATCCTCCGAATCTGAACATGTTTTCTGATTGCACGGACTTCCCCTATAAGTTGCGCATGTACTTCTCGTGGAAAAAGGGTCTTCCGTTCAGCTATCTGAGTGATGTGTCGGCGCGGCCACTCTCGAAAGCGCAAATCCAGGAGCGCTTGAATCAAGGAAAACCTGAGCAGCAAGGAGACTTGCGCTCGACCGTTAATGGTAACCAACCCGAAGAGCGCCGTAGTCTTCCGACCAAGGCAGGTTGGGTGGACTTTGTTTCTGAGTTCAGCAGGATTGGTGATGCGGTTTCGACGTCTACTTTGCGTTTGAATCCTGTTCTGTTTGGCAATGCGCCGCTACGCCCTGACTTTTACGCGGTTAAGTTGGGCGCCGACGGAATTAAGACGGGCACTGTTGCTTACGATGCCAGTGGGCACGTGGCGATGGTCATTCGAACTTACCCCGACGGCCGCATCGATTTCTTTGACAGCAAATCCGATGGGAGTATTGGCCGTCCGAAATTTCCGGCCTTCAAATACTTCAAAACGTTCTCTCGGGCTGATCATGGTGTGATTTTCCAGAACTGGCGTCCAATTAAAGTTGGTGGCGCTACGCCGGAAATTTACAATGGTAGCTGCCGCTACTACTCAATCGCGGAGAATGGCGGGATCGCAGTCGCCCCTGATCGTTCGATCCGCGGTCAATCCTACGAGCAAGCCGTGGGTACTGAGTGGAAATCCGGGCAGCCGATTCCTTCGCCGCGCGAGCGGTCGTACCAAGACAACGGCAGTCGTGTGGACTCGCATCTTCGATTCATTCAATTGCGTCTTGCAAGCGGCAATCTTCGCGTCGACCCCGTGCAGTCCATCAAAGACAGTGTCGGGGATCTTTGCGGAACGATCGAGCACCGAGTGGAGCAAGTAAAAGGCGCCTTGAGCGGCGATGATCCCGTTTATCGGCAAACGTTTCTAGGCGCGGGCGATAGATTGTTTAACGTCTTCGGCGGTCAAGGCGCGTGGTTTAAGTATTCCACGCCCTCGATGGATGTCGGTATTCGCAAGGTCGCGCTGGGGATTGTCGCCGACAGTAAATCGTTCTTGGAAAGATACGCGGCTGGTGATCCGGAAATATCTTACTCGGGGGCAAATCTCAAAGCGGACTTGATGAAAGCCTTTGTGCGCGCTGCGAAGACCTGTGTGATCCGTTATCATCAGTCGAATGGTCAACTTTCGCATCCGATAGCGTTGCCGGAGCTCTTGATGCGCTCGACGCGTTTGTCGTTCAACCCGTACGATTGTCCTGAGCGCCGTTGGGGCGCGAGCGATCCCGCGGAGCTTCGCCAATGCACAAACGATGCAATGAAAGAGCGTTGGTATAAGGCGATGCAACCGCTCCGTAATACCATCGAGAAAGATGAAACGGCCAATATGTCGTTCACGCTTGGCGAGCTAGAAGCCAATCCTTCGCTCCTCGGTCCGAAGGATGAGCCGGTGATGGATATCGAGAACAGACTGCGCGCCCTGTAAGGCACCCCATCGACGGGCGCGGCCGACCCTGCGATCTAGCGGCGGATCGTGATGAGTAGGTACGTCGGTTTTGAAACAAATTTGCGCCGACTATAAATTAGTTCCATTTCCCGAATAGCCAACATCCCGTCTCATACGTCCTAAATCAGGCATATGAATTGCTGAATAAATTGCTGAAGAATGCGCGGATCAGAAATGCAAAGGGGAATTTAGATGCTTGGCTTGACCGCTTCTCAGGCACAAAAAAGGACGTTTTCTGTTAGGACCGCGGGATCGTTACTTTTGTTTCTGATCCTGGCGACTTCTCTTGTTGCTTGCCAAAAGAAGGATGAAGGCGGTTCCGGAACTGCTAGACCTCCCGCTCAGATGAAGCTACCGGGAGAAAGCCAACCACAGACTGATCAGCCGATCTCGACGCCCGCGCCCGCCGCACCACAAAGTCCGCTGCCAGGTCCACCACCGAAATACCGTGAAATCGTCAACGCACTCGTTCAGGAAGCGATTCAAAATGGTTATCGCGATTCGAAAAATGGCGTTCTCCGTCAAAGCCATTCATCTTCGCCGGGCTACTTCATCCCCCATTGCGCAAAAGGTGTCGACTGCCGAAGCAAATTCGTCGGCATCGCGCTGACCAGCAAAACCGGCGCGGGCGCTTCGTGCAGTGGAGT
>SXRI01000057.1 GCA_005793615.1 Bdellovibrionales bacterium | reverse complement strand
GATCACCGATGGCTTACTCCACGGCTCAAGGCCCTCGAGATTAAGGAGGTGGGGGAGGGAGAGATTTTTTAGCCGCTCTCTCTCCTCCCCGGGAGGGATGATGATTAATCCCGCGCGTACATTTTTTTGTTCACTGAGCGGTTCGTTGGGGTTGCGGGCATCGTGGTGGGACATGGCGAAGGCTTGGGCTCCGGAAGGCGTGTCCGCGACGGCGCACTGAACACTGAACCCAAGATCACGGGCAAGGCTGATCGCCGCTTGCGTCAACCTCTCTTCACCAGACTGGTTTATATTGGAATCTTGATCGTCATCACAATTGACAAGAGAAAGAGCGTTCGCTGCCAATGACGCCGAAGCTGAAGGCTTCGTTGGCTTCGCTGGCGCAAAAAGATGTGCTGTCGAGGCGATATCAAGAAAAAGCCAGTGCGTCTCGGGCCCTGAGCGATGAATGCTGGTGCGAAAGTGCACGCGAGGCGAGAATTTCAAAAAAGCTTCGGCAATCGCGCGCAAAGAGCGAGTCGCGCGCAGGCGCGACAATGTTCGCGTAGGGGCATTGAAGCTAGGGGTACGTGGACTTTCATTTTGTATCCTGGGCGCTGGTGTCGTCTGCTGCTCCTGCAGGCGCAGACAGAGAATGCGACTCGTGCTCTTGACGGTCGGAGCCGCCAAAGGTGTTCGTACCAAGGCCGATGCGATCTCCCGTATGGAAGGTGAAGCGAGCATAATTAACACTCCTTGAAAAAGAATGAGGTGTTGGGCGATGTAGAGCGCGTTCGATCAGCAGTCGGCGCTTCTCGAAGCCGGCAATCAAAGAAAAAACGGACGCCGCCGATCCTTTGTAAATCGGTTCAATTGAGTGAAAGACAAGAGCGGTATGGGTCTGGCGTGCGTGTTTCTGTAACTTACGTAGCTGATGCTCGCGCAGTCGCATTGAGCCGAGATCGCAGCCAATGAGATCGAAAAGCGAGGCCGACATCAGTTCTTGCAAGAGCCACAAAAGCCTTTTTTCATCGCTAGGTGCCATGACGGAAACAAATCTACTCAGATCCATGCCTTTATGGTGGAGCGATAACGGTGAAAGCGGTACGTGCCCATTGACCCACGCCACCCATCGCCCCTCACCAAGGATGCGGGCTGCCGTTTCGATCCACAGCGAGGTGGCGCCAGAGCCAAGAGTGCCAAAGAAAAGTGACAGAGCTCCTTTCGGTAGGCCTCCCCAAAAAAGAAAACGATCAAGTGCCTCAATGCCCGTCGCCAGACCTTCAGGCTGTTTGAGATGATCACTGGCTCGCAAATGCGTAGCGAAGAGCTCTTTGAGCTCGGCGACACTGATTTGCTTTATCTCGTTGATACTGAGCTCAGACAAACGACATCCCTCCCGAACCTCGCCCATTAGGCGAACCTCGGCCTTCTTTCCATGCACCACGCAAGGAAAACGTTTTCACTTCACTAGTTGGAGCCGCGAAACTGCGGCGCCGTTTTTAAAAAAAGCGTCGAATCAGACCTACAACAACGCCTCGGATTTGGACTTGGCTGGGATCGAACCACATCGGTGTCATGCTGGAATTAGCTGGTCGCAGTTCAATCATGCGCTCCGGATTCAAATCATTCTCATGTGCTGCGACTCGTGCGGCCTGCGAGATATTCGTGCCGCGGTGATGGTAAAAGCGTTTGACGGTTGCTTCCTCGCCGACCATGGCAACCACGATCTCGCCGTTTGTTGCCGTGGTCTGTCGCTGTACGAGAATAACATCACCGTCGAGAATACCATCGTCGATCATCGACTGACCTTGCACACGTAAGGCATAAGTGCGATCGGGTTGACGGACGAGCGAAGCAGGCACATCGATAAACTCATCATGCTCAATAGCTTCAATCGGAGCCCCGGCGGCCACTCTACCAAGAAGAGGTAGAGAAAAATTCTCAGACGGCATGATCGCGCGCGTAACGTTCGACGTGCGGCCGGCTGAACTCGTGTCGTCGTCATCATGCAGTTCTTCGACTGCATCCTGTAAAGCCGATGCTGGCTTGAGTAGAGTGATGGCTCGTTTTTGGTTCGCCCACGGCAGCTGAATATAACCCTTGCTCTCAAGCTGCTTGAGATAGCGTTGTACGGAGTTGAAACTGGCAAAGCCAAAGTGCTGACAGATCTCCTGATAGGTAGGCGAAATGCCGTTATCGGCGATGTACTGTTCAAGAAATTCGAGAACCGTTTTTTCTTTCAAAGAAAGAGGTCGCGGTGGTTCAGCACGTACATTCCCAACCGGATCAATGGGTACGGCGGTTAGCTTACCTTTTGTGGCCAAGCGTTTGGTAGTTGTTGTCGGGGGGGGAGTTTTCTTAGCCATCGCAATGTCCTCCGCGGTCTGATTGAGACACGTGTAAGTTAGATGTAAGTTAATTGCAGGAGATGTGTAAGTCAATGCGGCCCTAAAAGATCTGGACGTATTCTTTTTTTTCTAATGGTCCCAAGAGGTTATCTGCCGACACTTCGCAGGAGCGAGGCTGTGGCGTCATGTGTAAGTGGCATCCCGGTTGCTTACAAAAGTCGTATGCCGGTCAGAATATCGAGTGCTTATAAATTTGGATTCAAAGCTGCTATAGCGTTACTGGCTTTTGCCCTGCCGATGTCCGTGCATGCGCAGGGAAAAGGTGCCGCATGTCGCGCCATTCTTGATAAAAGTTCGACACCCAACCCGCGCGTGATACGCCAGCTGCCCGACGGGTTTAAGCTCTTCGTATGGCGCTACAACTCTCATCTCACCAAGCGCGATGGAGCGACAAGCTTCGATAACGGACAAGTGAGCCAATTGGATTTTGAAGCTCACAGTGGCACCTATTATTCAAGGGGCACCGAGGGCGTGCGCGACAACGAACTCGAGGAGACGCCTGAAAGTCGTCACTACCGCCTTGATGGTGGTGCTTTAGGAGTCATCCCAAACACCGTGAGAGCGGAACTGAATTCCGGCAGCGAGGGCGAGGGAATTTTTGAGCGCAACCAAGCTTTCACCTTCGGAATCTATTCGAAATTGGGTTATCTCACGCCAGAGGAAGCCGCCCTACAAAAATCAATCGCGAGAAACTTCCTCAAACCCGAGCAGGTGACCTTTGTTGAAGCGACGGAGGTGAGAGACACCAAGAGTCTGAAAAAGGAGTTCAACGGCAAAATTCCGCCGCATGCCAGACTCGAACCACAATCGGCGGCTTGGCAAGAGTACCGTTCACACTTCTCGGACTATAAACGACCTCGAAATCGAACCTACGATTTGAAGGTAGGAGCCTCATGGCTGATCTCCGGGCAAGTGGATGGCAAGAGATTGCCGCTCGCGCTCGAAGCCGAGGAACTGGCGACCCCGATCGATCGTTCACAACACAAGTTCATTTTTGAACTCGGTCGCGCTGGACAAGAGAAGAATTATGGCTTTGAGGAGACTCTGCGCGCGAATCTATTTTACGCGCTCACCGAAGTGCTGGCGGCGGGCGGTCGACCTGAAGATGCCTACATCTTCGCGCATGCTATGGATCAAGCGCGCTCAATTGTCTTTCGCCGGACCTATCATATGAAGGAGTTTTCGAAGTATAAAGATCCCACGCGGAGTGCTGAGACGGTGATGATGGTGCCTCTGTCGAGACTGCTCGCAGAATTTGATCCCGGCGAGTTTTCTTATGAGATCAATAAAATTCGCGAGGAGTTGCCGATGGCAAACAAAATTCCTTCGGCGAAGCTCTATCGTTGGATTTTGGACAGCCGTCAATTGGCGAACCAGACTCTCGTCGCCAAACTCACCACTACTGAACGCTTGAAACTGCAGATTCGGGATTTTTCGAACTTGCGCGCGGGTTTTTTTGAAGCGAAGAAAAGTTTATCGCGGCTCTCGGACGATGTGCGCGAAGGTCTCGCGCAAAAGATGAACTCTTCGGAACCACCGATGGAAGATCGTGACAATATCGCCGCCGCCCTGGAGCGAGACTATAATTCGCCCGCAGCGCGCATGTCACGCTTGTCGGGAATCGTGCGCCGCCATCCCCGCTATCAAAAAGAGGGATTACAAGGGGTAAAGGAGTTTCTCTGGCAAGAGAATGCCATTGAAATCTTCCCGGAGGTCCAACCGGGTGCACTATCAAGGAGCGCGGCTGAGGAGGTGCTCATCGGCGTTTACGACCACTATTTGGCGTTACTTAAAAAAAGTGGTGTCGCAGATCCGCATGAGTTTTTGCGCTCGCGCGGGGTGCGCTTTGCGCTGACCGTGGATTCAACCAGATTTCGTCAGGTGCTCGAGCAGACCGAAGCGAAAGGATTTTGGTACGTGCATCGGCCGTCGATCACATACACTGAACAATTCGGACTTGGCTTCGGCTTTGGCGGATTCAGCTCGGTTCGGCAAACCGAGGAGATACTGTGGAGTTCGTGGAGTTATGATGCTGACCAGGTGAGTGAAATTCGTCAGGCACGTCTGGCAGGCGGGCAATCTCTTCCAGGCGTACACAGAGAGCGGCGCCACGCGACTCGTCTCTTGAAAGATTTGCGTTTACTTGATCCGTGAGCCTTTGCCAACCAGTCATTGACGGTTCTTGAGAACGAAGAATAGTCTCAAACAGAGCATCAATCGAAGGTTAAAAACTTCCTGGGTTTCAGACAGTACCAGGCACTGAACTCAGGCGATGCCTGTTGCAGAGAGCTCCTTCACATTTAACCTTCCGCGATACCAATATCTGGACAAAAGGTATGGAAATAGCTAAACAAACGACATGCATTTGGATCATTTTGTCGTTCATATCAATGATGCTACCGACGCTACTCAGGCTGCGACATCTGCAGTTGCCGCCGGCTTACCTTTCGATCCAAAGAAGGGTAAGGGCTCAAAGGGTTTTCGCGCGACTAATATATGGATCGGACGCGAGTACTTTGAAATCGCGTGGTTGAAAACACGCGATGGGGGCGGTTGGGTACCGGAATGGGTAGAGCGTTATAATCGCGGCGCACGTGGATTGGTTTGTCTCTTTCTTCGAACCAATCGTCTTGATGATTTTGCGCATGAGTTAACCGAACGTAAGGTCACCCATCGCATCGAGCGCACCTCATTCAAGGTTTTCTTCGGTTTGTACACTGTACGTTTGCCGTGGCGAATTTTGCTGTTACCGGTGATTCCGGGCACTGATTTTGAGATTAGTTTCATTGAGTACGATCGAGGCGTCATCGAACGCTACTCAAAACATTGGAAACCCAACGCGCGTGACCATGGCATCAGCGGTGTGAACAGTGCGCGCATCATGGTCCACGATTTGAGCGCTGCAGTGGAGTTCTTGCGTCAGATTTTTCCAGACGGTGTCTTCAGCGAGGGCAAGTTCACGATCGTTGTCGATGAGGGTACAATCGAAGTCTTACAATCATCTGCGCGCCCGACGGTTGAGTTGATTGCCGCGCGAGACCCAGGTTTTTCTGAGCGCACAGAGAAATTTGCGATCGAGAACGTGCGCGTGGTTTCAGCAGCACCCATCTAAATCGTGAGTTGATTTACGGACTCCCGTCCTTGGTCGCTGCGCAAATCGTTAATGCAAGGTTAATTCACCACGCGTCAGAGCACGAATATGTGCATTGCGTTCACGGGAATCAACAGAAGCACCAACGAGCGAGTTGAGCTGTTGCAGCATCTGTTGTTTTGCGCTGCTGAGCGCAGTGTAGCGATTAGTATCACGTCCCTCAGCGTCGATTTGAAACTCACCGAGATTTGCATGTAGCGTGAGGGTGTAAATAGGGGCCTTCTCAGTTACGGCCTTAGTGCCGCGGTTGGTCTCATCTGCGGGTTCCGACACTTGGATCGCAACCGATACCTGTGATTCCTCGGAAAGAAAGGGCTGCAGATCAAGAAGTTGTTGATAGACGTGCGCTTTAAACTCGCGGTCACCTTCGATTTCGGTTTTGATGAAATTTTGAGCTTTTGATTTTGTGCGCGCCATACAACCACCTCTTTCGCTTGGGCTCTTCAAAAGATTGTGTGGCCAAACCAAATATTGTCAAGATTTCGACAGAGAAAGCTCCCGTAAATTTACAGACATTGACCGGTCGTGCAGTGCATTCACTTTGCAAGCGCTGTGGCCACCGGGGCTCGGCTCTGTTCGCGGATTGTCTCAATTTGAAATGGTTATGAAAATATGAACCTTCGTCTCATTCTTTGATCTCGAAAACCCGAAAAATAAAATGAGAACAGGTATGTATATGAGATATTGGGTTCGAGTCATGATCATCATAGCGACGTTGGTCGGCGTTTCGCATTCGGTTTCGGCTGCACCGGAATTGCGTCGCGATCTCTATCGCAAGATCAAGAAGGAAACCTCGATCAGTCTGCTCGAGGCCTTGAGAGTCATCGTGGGTGTTGATCGCGTCGGCTTGGCAAATCTTCTCTTTTTTATAAAGAAGTCTAATGGACGAGAGCTTGATCAGATTTTCGCCGAAGAAGTCTCGCGTCTGACTCAGCAATGTGAAAATTCGCGGAGGAAAAACAGTAAACTGGCATTTTCGGGGGATTGCCAGGAGCCGATTGAAGATGTCAAACGAATGCGCGATCACGTGAAAGACATGGCGGAGCGATACGATAAGCTTGATGGCGCGACAAGAGTCTATTACGGCCTCTTGATCTACAGCACCACGATTCGCACTCGAGTCTTGAAACCCGCATCGGATGCGTGGGTTCAAAACTGTGGCGGCTCTGAAAAAATCAATAGCGTCACATGCAATGACAAACTTCAGCAGCTTCATGCGCTCAATGAAATTACAGGGAAGATTGTTTTTTTGGCGCAAGCTAAGGCGCAGCGGCAAGCGGTTGATAGCGAATATGTCAGTGAACTCAAAAAGAGGCTGGCGGCATATGAACAGCCTTAAGTGGCACATTTTTTGTCGAATTCTAGCAGTGGTACTTTCTTGTGTCGGCGGGATTTTTTTGCGGATACCGAGTGCCTCCGGTGAGCTTATCGTGCGCGATCGGTGTAGCCAGGTTCGTTGCCCGCAAGGGAGAAAACCCACGCGAGTTTGCATGGCCGACCCAGGACGGCTGTCAAACAGCGTGTATGTCATCCAAACATGGGGGGATTGTGGCGAGTCTGAAAAATTTGTCGTTCAAAACTACGGTGAGATCGAAATCGTGATGCAAAAAATGATTGATGAATGCAAAAGCATCGACGGCGTGCACTTTCAAGGGCATGGCGAAGACGGCGTCCAACACACGGGGGAACTC
>SXRI01000056.1 GCA_005793615.1 Bdellovibrionales bacterium | reverse complement strand
GGGCACGCGTAACGAACATCTCTGCAACCGAAATTCGCATGCAGAGCCTTTCGCCCGCCTTTCCTCAAGGAATCGAAACCAGGACAGTCGAGTTTGTTCTTTATGGCGGAAAAACCGTGCGCGCGAAATTTGTCAAACGCTCTGGTGATGAATACACTTTCCGATACTTACAAGAAGCGCCTCAAGAACTCACCAGCCGCTGGGCTGCCTAGGCCACTTTCGGACGGAAGAACTTTGAACGCGGAAAGGGAATTCGATTGTCTTCGATCTCTTTCATGAACGACGGTATCTCGCCGGTGGGCTCGACATTGCCAGTCAGTTTGCCATCGGGATTACGAGTGAGAGTCAACAAATCGTAGATCGGTACAACGTCATAGTTGTGTTCTTTGTCCAAACCACGTACTTCCGCGATCGAAGTCACACGCCGGGAACCGTCCTGCAAACGCGAAATTTGAATCACCAGATCAATCGCCGCAGCAATAGAGTACTGCATCGCTTTATCACTGATCTTTGTTTCACTGCCCGCAGCCAACGACTCGAGACGTACAAGCGCATCCGCAGGAGAGTTGGCATGGATAGTGCCCATGGAACCGTTGTGACCGGTGTTCATCGCCTGAATCAACTCGAAGCCCTCGGAACCGCGCACCTCACCAACGATGATACGATCAGGTCGCAGACGCAGTGAGCTCTTCAAGAGATCGCGCATCGTCACTTCGTATTTACCTTGTTCATCAGGAGTGCGCGTTTCAAAACGCACCACATGTTCATAATCGATGGTCAATTCTTTCGCGTCTTCGATCACGAGAATGCGATAGCCACGCGGGATGCGGTTGCACAGCAGGCCCAACAGCGTAGTCTTACCAGAGCCGGTTCCACCACTCACCAGGATGTTCTTGCCAAGAAACATGCAAATCTCGAGAAAATTGGCAGCATCTGGTGTGATGGCTCCGAGTTTGATGTAGTCCTTAAAGGTAATTTTACTTTGCGTGAACTTACGAATGGAAACCGTAGGCCCATTGGTCGCGCACGGCGGAATGACCGCGTGAATACGCGAACCATCGGGCAGGCGCGCATCGAGACGCGGTTCTTCATAATTGATCCGGCGACCAATCGAACCGGCGATAGAATTGATCGCCGCTAATAAATGATCTTCGCTCGGGAACTGAGTATCAAGGGCTCGTTCAAGTTTACCCTTGCGCTCGACAAAGACTTCCACATGACCGTTGATGAGGATTTCAGTGACCGTCGGATCCTGCCAAAGATGATAAACGGGACCGAGCGCCTCGCGAATGGTATTCTTAAAAACTTCCGACATCCTCGAGTCCATCATGGCTGGTTACTCCTCTGATGCCGGGGCGCGAACATTCATTTGCGCATTGAATACGATCATTTTGCCCTCGCTCGAAGTTTCCGGCGACTGGAACGAATACGCCCCTTCTTTCTTCGGCTCGAGAACGAACACTTTGATTTTTCCGTAATAAATCGCGTGATGTTCGGAAAAGCCATCGAGAATAAAACTCACGTTCTTTTCGCGTTCGTTCACATTCACCACATGTACCCGATAACGGCCGCCTTTGCGAACACGCACTGTTGAAGGTGTAAACCCTTTATCAGTCAGCAAAATCACCATGTCTTGAATTGGTTCTCCGGCATCAAATACAGCATCGAGCACGCCTCGATTGCCAATCGCCTTTGCCGTGGTGTCAATGACCTCGTTGCCGGATCCGTGCGCTCCATGAATCTTAGTCGGAGTCTGCGGATTATGCGTTGAAGCCGGCTGACGGTCCGGACGCGAGGCTGCATTAAGATCAGTTTCACGTGTTTTGAAATTGCGACGGGAAAAGTCAATCGACCATTCCGCACGAGCCTGCGAAGTGATTCCGAGGTAACTACTGCCAATCAAGCAAACGGCCACTAGCCGACGGACGGAAAACCGCTCCGCATAGCTCTTAGTGCAGCTCAGGACGCGTTTGAAACTCAGCATACTCACGAGCCACCTCCATCGCAAGAATCTCGAGCGAACGACGATCGAGCTTCGAAAGCTCGGAACGCAGCATGAAGCGATCAGCGCCACACGAGTTAACGATGCGAATCGCACGCATCAGTTTCGGGCTGCCACCGCTGATTTCTTCCAAACTCGGCTTCCAGTCCATTCCTAACACCGGCTCGATAACGCCAAGTTCATAAAGTGTATCGAAAACCGATTGCAAATCGCCTTGCAGATGCAGCATATGTCCTCCATGACTTAAGCTTGCTTGCCTCAGTCTCATCGGTAGACGCCTGTTTCCACTAAAGATCTCAAATCGATTCGCCGGTATTTTTGCGGGTTTTTGGCCCAAAGTCGCAGGCCCAGCTGGACGAGGACCGGCGACAGCTGGTAATAAATCTCGAGAAGCCGTTTTCAAGGAGCGTTATGCATAGTGCACCGTACTTCACCGCGTTTGGACTTTTGGCCATTATGCATAGCTTGCGGGTGACCCAATTGCGAAAAAAGCATCACGTCGCTTTCGGCGATGCCGACATTCCCGAACTCGCTCGCCGAATAAGAGTTTTCGGCAACTTCATCGAATATGTGCCTTTGGGACTGATTCTCCTGATCGCGCTCGAGTTCGTACAGGCCCCTTCTTGGTATGTGCATCTTGCCGGCCTGACACTGCTCACTGGCCGCTACTTACACGCACTTGGTTTTGGCGCCGGCAAGGCTAAGATACAGGTCACGGGCATGGTCATGACTCATTTCAGTCTTTTAGTCTCGTCATTAGGAATCTCAGCTTGGTCCTTTTTCGCGATCGGCTCCAACCAATGAGCGCATGGCTTTTACAATCGGCTCCGGGACTTGCTCCAGTCCTTAACCGAGAAATGGTTTTCACCGGGGCCGTCGAAAGAAAACAAGAATTATTCATTAAGCGCCAGCGGAACCATGATTTGATCCTGTTGACTCGACCAAAAAAGGCCGAAGCCATGGAACGCTTGCGAATTGCAGAGACAGTCATGCGCTGCCCGCTTTACGGTCGCTTTAAAATTTCAAAGACCCAGCTCCAGACCATGGCCGACGAACTCCTTGAGATCGGACCACGTCGACTTGTGGTTCAGGTCGCGGGAAAACAATTCGATCGCCGTGATCTTTCGCGCTGGCTTAGTAAGGAACTCAGCGCACGCGGCTACACCTTCAGCACTGATGACAAAGACGATGAAGTGTGGATGATCTGCATCGACGAGTTTTATTATTTCGGTATCCCAACTATGAAGGCCGGAAGCGGCGAGGGCCGCGACGAGCGCGAGTCCGAACGCCATGGCAGTCTGCCGCTCGATACTGGATTGTGCCTCGATCATGCCCTGAGCGCGGCCTTCGGTGAATCCGGCGGAGCGCGCGGCTTTGGGCTTCCGCACGCCGCCGCCCGCGCCGATCGAGCTCGTGCGCGGCATGTGCTGGATCATGGCCTTGAGCGGGCCGACGCTGATCGCCGTCGATCAGATCGACGGCATCATCGAGACGAGCCGGCTCGCCGCCGAGAACGGGATCGAGGCGGAAGCCGGCCTCGCCGAGGTGCTGGCCGCGGGGCTGCTCGAACTCAACATCGTCTGCG
>SXRI01000055.1 GCA_005793615.1 Bdellovibrionales bacterium | reverse complement strand
CTAAAAATTTCGCACTGGTACAAAACTTGAACACCAAGGTGCATGAAACACGGAGCCTAACTATTAAGGAACGTTGTCATGCGCCAAATGCAATTTAAGCACTCTTTAGGTCGTCAAATCCTGAATTCCAGCCTGATCGCAGCCGCCATTTTCGGCACTACTGTTAGCGTTCTGACGCCGTCCCAGGCCTCGGCGACCGCCTCAGCGACCGGCACGTCTGCAGGAACCGCAAGCGCCCCCAACCGGTGTTCCTCGATCTTCCGTCTACAAGCAAAGACCGTGGCGGAATTGGCTCAAGACGGATACACTTCACCTAGCGTCGATGCCTTTCGATCGGTATCCATCCTTAAGCGACATTGGCCGGAACTTAGCGAGAAACGCCATTTGATGAGCGCCATCGATGAACTCTTAAATGACGAAAGTCTCTCCACCTTTCACATCCTTTTAATGGAAATCACCGAGGCCACTTTCCGTCAGGTCAATGGTGTTGAAGGGCGTAGTGCATTGAAAATGTCGACCCTCAAAGTGAACTGGTTAAGCAGTTTGCGTAAATTGATGACCGATGCCGATGCCGATGCCCGCCTCGACATCCTGGATGCCGAACACATCAGCAAAGCTGATCTTATGCGCGCTCTCGGCCATCAAACGGCCGCAGAGACCTTGCGTTCACTCGTCGGCCCCAACGGATACGCTCACCCATCCGCTGACAGTCTTGTCGGCCGGTACATCTCCGAAGCTGCACGTCTAGGAATCAATGTCAAAACACTCGTCGGTCGTTTCGACCAAACCCCTGATGACTCCGCGGCGTCAGGCCCTGAGCGTCTTTACATCACGGTCGATAGCCGAACCTTGCCACTCGCCTTTGATATCTTCGCCAAAAACCCGCATCACATGATTCACAATCACAGCCCACAGCAGGGCACACTCTATATTCTCGGTATGGGCGGCAACAACTTTAACTATGCCTCCAACAACGGCAACTTCCGCTTCTACGATATGGTCGACTCAATGTTTCCAATCATTACCCTTTCGACCACTGAAGCCGCTAACGTACAAAACTATGCCGACCTAGGTGCGATAAGCGAAAAGTTCTCGAAGTATCCCTGGGGCTACGGCACCAGTGTTAACGGCGAGCTGAGAAAAAACTACTGTGTACAAGGCGGTTATGCTTCGTGCACGCACTGGTGGTTTGAAATGCCTGTGGGTGACGCTTTGGTGCGCGAGTACCGCATGCCGAAAGCCAATGGCGACGACCAGTACGGCCGCAGTGACGACGGACTTTCGAACGCCGATCGCTCAGCCGTGCGCCAAGGGCCGGTGGGCGAGTTCACACACTTCATTTCTCACACCTCAGCCATTGAAATCGGCCACGACCGCCGCGACCATCGCCTCGCACGCATGGTTTGGGGCCAAGGCCAAGGGCGCATGCAGCTCTGGCAAACCCTCGGCGTACCGGCAACCAGTCTCGATGACGGCTCCGGCGCCAATCCGGGTTGGGTTCTGTACACTCTCCTCGGCAAAGCTTCGAACACGCGAGTACCGGTTGTTCTCATTCACGTTCCAGACGCCTCACTACCATTGACCGCGCAAACCTTGAAGGACCTGAAGTCTAAGATCAGTCCGAAGTAACTTCAGTGAGTTTTTAATGAACTACTTAAGGGAGAGATTATGAATCCGACCAGCACCCAGCGAATCAATTCGGTCACGCGCCTGCGCGTGGGACTCACTGCCACCGTCCTTGTGGCAGCTATGACCACTTCTCTCTTACCGGCAAAATCTTTCGCCGCAGGAGAGAGCTGCGCCACCGTTTTTCGTATTCAACCTAAGTCAGTCGCTGCGCTCGCGGACGCTGGCTACGAAGCACACAACGTCGATGCCTACAACGCCGTTCAACGCGTGAAAAGATCTTGGCCCAGTTTGAGCGAAAAGCGTGAACTCATGGGTGCCATTGAAGAGCTTCTGAACGAAGAGAGTCTCTCGACCTTTCACATCTTCGTTAAGGAGATCATGACTAAGGTGGCCGACCGAATCGAAGGATCTCGCGGTGGCGGAACTCAAAAAACGCGACTTTTGAAGGAAGTTTGGCTTGAACACCTCAACGCATTTCTGACGCCATCGGAAGCGCGCTCACGCTTAAGTTTACTTGAAAACGAAGCTCTTACTAAAACAGACTTGATGCGCGCTCTCGGTCAACAGACCGCTGAGGAGACCCTACATTCCCTCATTGGCGCCCGAGGTATCCAGCACCCGGCAGCCACCAGTCTAGTCGGACGCTACCTCGCACGCGCCCGCGAACTCGGTGTGAATGTCTCGACGTTCGTTGGTCGCTTTGACAAGGGCCCGGACGCCGGTGCCCCGCAAGGTCATGAGCGTCTTTACATCGCCGTCGACCATCGCACGATGGCACTCGCCAAGGAGATCTTTGGTAAAAACCATCACCACATGATTCACAATCATAGCTCTGGCCAGGGCACTCTTAGTGTAGTTGCTATGGGCGGAAAAAGACTTTACTACGCATCCAACCGCGGCGAGACCAATCTTGACAGTTATCGCGGAACGATTCTGCCGATCATCACACTTTCAACCACTGAAGCCGCCAACGTGCAAAACTACGGCGACCTCGGGAGCATCGACCAGAAGCTGACGAAGTACCCCTGGGGCTATTCAGCTAAAGTAAAGGGTGAAATGAAGAAGAACTACTGCATTCAAGGTGGCTACGCCTCCTGCACCCACTGGTGGTTTGAAATGCCGGTTGGCGATACCCTGGTTGACAAGTACCGTATGCCGAAAGCCAATGGTGACGACCAATACGGACGTAGTGACGACGGTCTTTCGGATCGCGATCGCAGTCGCGTGCGTGAAAAGAAAGTGGGCCGCTACACTCACTTCAGCACTCTGTACGAAGGCGATATCAAGATCGAAAACGAACAGCGCGACCATCGCTTAGTGCGCATGGTTTGGGGCCAGGGAAAGGGACATATGCAACTCTGGCAAACCCTCGGCATTCCCAAATCGGCCCTTGATGACGGCTCGGGCGCCAATCCCGGCTGGGTACTTTACACGCTCGTTGGTAAAGCCTCACCAGAGCGCGTACCGGTGGTCCTCGTTGTCCGTGATGATGCAACAGAAGCCATCACCGCTCAGACCCTAAAGAGCCTCAAAGCGAATATCGACCCCCACTGATCCCAGTGATTGCCGATTTCCATAATGTTCTCCTGGGAGTTCAATTACTGATCTTCCAGGAGAATGCGCCAGTGCATCGCCTCACCGCGCGTTGACGGGCTCCAGTTGTCGAGACTGATCCATGAACCGCTAGAAAAATATTCTGCGACAGATTGGGTGAACGCCGCACCATCGGCAAAGCCATGTTCAGCACCGTCGGACTGACCGGCAAACGCCCACTCCGAACCATCAGAGGTCGAGAATTCAATCGAGTAGGTACTGCCAGGTGTCAACATCACTGGGCTCGGAATGTTCACTTCATACCACTCAAAAAAACCTGTATTTGGAAGAACGGTAACGCTGCCAACACGGTAATTCGCATTCGCCTCGGTGATCGAACCGCTTGCCAGCACGATGGCACTGCCGTTGTGAACGAGTCGCCACTCGAGCGTTCCAGCGGAAACCGCCGCCGTATGAATATGAAACCTCGCGAGATAATGAGAGCGGCTTGGCGAAATTCGTTCGCGCACCGGCGCCCCAGGTCCAACTCTAAGAATCATGCTCTTCGCCGAATCGGCGCTGCCGATGAAGCCCTGGAAGTTCTTTCACGAGTGAATGAACGTGAGTTTCCCGAAGTGATCCTGCAAAAGGCCAACTGCCACTCTTCGCTCTGGCGCTATCGGGAAGCCGTACCGTTGCTGCGAAGTTTTTTGATGCGTGTCGCCCCTCATCTTTACAGTAGCAAAGTCGCGAAAATCAATTTACTGGCGGCATTGATTTTCTTAGGCGACAGTGAAGGCGTCGAGCGGCTC
Organism: Bdellovibrionales bacterium; assembly: GCA_005793615.1. Taxonomy (GTDB): domain Bacteria; phylum Bdellovibrionota; class Bdellovibrionia; order Bdellovibrionales; family JAMPXM01; genus SXRI01. The sequence goes on along the minus strand of SXRI01000055.1, from coordinate 5,991 downwards.
ATCGCCGACCTACACCAACATTTAAGCCCAACCGAAACGCCGCTCCTCTATGGCAACTACCTTGAACTCAACTCCAGCTGGAAAATTCAATGCCGCCTATTCTACGAAGCACTCACGCTTCTCGATGAAGCCCATCGCCTCCTCGCTAAAGCCGAGGGCACTTGGGACGCTCTCTTGGTCGAAAAAGGAATTGCTATCGCTCAATCGGCGCGAGCGGGCAAAGTTTTGCCAGGACTTCATGAAATAAAAGGGCGCGCCATCGCCAACGGGCAATGGGAGGTGAATCGCGACTGTGATTTTCACATCGCGCTGATCGAACGAGATCTCCCGCTCTTTGAAAAACTCTACTTCGGAACACCCTACCAGTCCTATCGTCAACGCATCCAAAAAATCATGACCACAATCGGACTCGACACTGAATTCACGAGCCGCACACAGTTTCAATGGCCACCAAACGCAAATCAGAAGAACATTCTCGATCTAAAAGACGGAGCCCTCAACGGCAAACCGCTCGATCTCAAACTCGGCCAAGCTCATCACAAACTTCTATTGGTACTGGCAAGCGATTTTTATAAACCTTTTCCAATCGCCAATATTTTTTCACAATTACATCCCGGCGAGTACTACGACCCGATCCACTCCCCCAATCGCGTACATCAGGCGATTGCCAGGTTTCGCCGTTGGTGCGCGACGGAATCATTGCCTCTTGCGATCGAAGAGCATAGAGGGAGCTATCAACTGCAGGTCACTTCCGCATCATTTTCGCTACTTTTGCTGCAAAGCACACCCGACCTCGAAGCAGAAGCCATTCAACTCGAACGAGTGGCCAAGGTTTTTCAAACTACTTTTACCACGCAGGAAATCTCTGAGTTTTTACACAACTCACCGGCTAGCTCCCGCCGCCTTGTTCGCTGGGGAGTTCTTTCCGGCAAAATCGAAGCCATTGGCAAAGGCAAGCGCCGTAAATACCGCTTCGTCGCTTAAACCCAGCCACACCAGTGACGTTCCGCCACTTTCAAAAACTCCGCGAGTACCACCGCCTTAGCGTTCCTTAAGATCCCATGGGAATAGATCAAAACTCATTTGAAAAACACGTTCCGAGACAGCGGGTTTGACAATGGTCTCGGCCGTTTTCAAAAATTCTAAATAAGCCTCACTTAGCTGCTGCTTAGTTTCTGTCGTGCCAGTAAAGGTCACCGTATGTGAAAACGCCTGATCGGCTGCTAGTCGTTGCAATTGATCAAGCGCCTTTAAACGCATCAGAGTGAGATGAGGACCACTCAGCGGGTTGCGCTTCGGAAGATGTTTGTTGTGGGATTTGACTTTGTAGCGCGCCCCTTCTTGCTCGACATATCCATTGGCAAGAAGCGTTTTAAAAATCTCGCCAAGATGCGATTGCGAAACACCTAACACACTGCCGAGTTGTTCAGGGGAGTTTTTGTAAGGCTCAACGTTCAAATAAACGAGCGCAAGCTGCGCAAACGGATCAAGAAAATAATGAATCTGCGCCTCGCTCGAATGCTCCACGGCCTTGATGTCGAGATGCTTCTCAGATTGCAGGTTTTCACGACGTGCCGAATCGATTTTTCTTTTAAGATCTTCGCGCCGAGGTTTGTGCGTCGCGCGTTCGTAATCAAGAAGCAGTAAGAGATACTCGCGCTCCAGGACCTTAAGACCGAGTTCAGAGGCGAGCGCAAACAGTTGATCATTGCTAAAGTCAAAGCGCCCTTTGAGCACATTGGTGAGGTAGCTTGCTTGGAGAGCGCAAGCTTCCGCCAGTTTTCGCAGCGTGAATTTACCCGGTAAATGGCGGCGATTTTGGATGATTTCGTTGAGCGCGTCTCTGTATGATAAGTGTTTGTAAATACTCATAATCTATCTTTTGCGTTTACACTTAATAAATTTCATAGAGATAGTTTATTATATTTCAATATATTTTTCATCTCCTTTCTCGTACAACCCTTCTCGAACTAAAAACCCGTCGCGAAAGGACGAAAATATGAAAAACAAATCAACCATTTCCCTACTGATGGCTCTTGTACTTGGTCTCGCAGTCAACGCTGGTATCGTGAATGAAGCCGCAGCTGAGTCTATTCGGCTTCCACTCCTTCACTTGCGTGTGGCAGGCGGAATGCCGGCTCCCGGCGGCTTGGCGAGTTCGGATCTCATGGTCACCGCAGATGGCGGCGTGATGGTGCGCGAGTTTTACCATCCCAAGGATTTCGGCAGTGGAAAGCCCGCCGAGAAAAAAAACTATCAACTTCCTAACTTGAATGCGCGCGTGCTTGCTGAAGTGAAAGAAACGGTTGCGTCTCTTAAGGGTGGTGAATTGGTTGAGCCCAATCAGCCTGGCTGTATGGATGCGCCGAGGAGCGAGTACAGTATTTACAAGAATGGGCAAAAGACCGTTGTTTATATGATCGATGCCTGCCGTCCCTTTCAGCTTCGCGATGAGAGCCAACGCCCTGCTGCCAACAAGATCCGTGAGCTCTTAAATAAACTTCTCGCGAAAGCCCATGAGCGCAGCTCCACTACGATCGACTCTACGATCAACTGAGCGCAGCACTGTTGGCATGGCAATTGTTTGGCACGCCTATTGTAACAGCCGCTCTTGGCGTGATGCCAGGAGCTTTATTGTATGAAGAGCAGGAAAGTTTTCACTATTGTCGCCTTTTTGGTCCTCTTTTCGCACCTCCCGGTCTTTGGTGGCGAGTGGCACTCAGCTGGAAACGCACCACCTCCGCCCTATTTTCCGACTGTGCCAGCTAACTACCTCTGCTCCCTGACGATCACGACTGGTGCCGGCGGAAAATACTATCGAATTAAAAAAGAGCACGCCTTTCATGCGCAAGAGTTTCAACAGCCAGGGCATGGTCGAAGCTCCTTCGTAATTGAAGGCGAAGCAGATCCTGGGATGGACGGACAACGGATTGGGCTGGCTTTCTCAAGGAACGCGGCTGGCGGAGAAAACGTTCACTTAGCTCTTCATCCGCAGATCGAAGAGAATGGTCAAATTTTATCGGGAATGTCATCCGTTTCAGAACGTCGCAACCGCGGTTCAATCGAAGGACGTTCGTCGCTCCACGTAAGCCAAAAGAACGGCAGTTCTCGTTCAGTCCTCCTGGATGTTGTTTGTCAGCAGCTCAAGTGACACAGCTCAAGTGAAATAGGTGCCTGCCGTCAGCAACGTAGACTTGGTCAGGCGTTAGCAAAAAATAGGGCGAGCGGCTTGGCGCGCGTTTTCTTTTCGGCGCTTCAACAGCCGTCCGCCCTGACTAGTTCTAGACGCCGATCAAGGGCTCGCGCGATACCCTTCACCGACGACGGTCACACACGGACGCCCCTCTTCACGCACGAAGGAAGCGTTTCGAATGTAGTCGATATTTCGTCTTGCCTCGGCTTGTTTCACCGCTTCGTCCATCAAACCGAAGGAGCCGCTCCAGCTTTCCATGCAATAGCGTTCCTCGATATCACCGATACGAACAAGCGACTTGGCGTTGCTTGGCGGACCATTGTGTTTCATCGAGGTCCATGGGGCATCCAGCACTTTCACGCTTCGGCTCGCACAGCCAACCATCGAGAACACGAGTAAAATAAATATCGACGTTTTCATCGAAAACCCTCCGCTGTTACGATCACACAGGACCGGCCTGTCAGCCACAAATCAAAGCCACCATTTTCAACGGTGACGTTACGAACTGATTTAAGAGGCGCACCTTTGGCGTCACCGCTCTGGCCCGGTATAAATCCCTCGCTCTTTTGCGAAGCTGCCTTGATAAAAGCGTTACGCACATCGGGAGCGCCTAGAGAATAACCGAAAACATGCCACGAACAATCTTTTCCATCGATTGTGCCAATTGACTTCTGCGGCGTCGGAGTTTCCTCGTAGCCGATGTATCTCAACTGCTTCGCCGTTTGTGAAGATGCGCAGCCCACGGAGAACAGGGCGGCAAGAATAGAAATATACTTTCTCATGGTTTCCTCACGGGCAAAGTGTTGTTGTTAAGAGGCCCGATACTTCCAATGAGTAACCGGCTAAATCCTTCGCAGAAATTGCAAGAGCGATCTCAGTCTGTGAAAGCGCCCGCACAACGCCGCTCCCGGTGAACGCCTTGGTGGACCAGCCGCTGGAAGCGCCTTGATCACCGAACTCCAAAGCGCGTTCGGCCAGGGTAAAGGCGCCCTCTTGCGCGGGAATTTGGATGGTCACGTACTTAATCGGCGTCTCGGTCATCATCCACGCGTCCCAGGTATTGCACTTTTGGCGCGGCTCGTGATTCATGACTCGAACCTCATAGATCTGGTTGCGTTTGATGGCCTCACTGTAGGCGACTTCAAAAGCCGGGGCGCCGTTTCGCTTGATTGCAATCGGGCCTTCGGAGGGCGTCGAGGGAACGCTCGGTGTTGAGGTTGTTGGAGGTGTCGGCATGGAGTACGACGTACAGATCAATGCTCGAAAACGTCCGCCGAAATCGTAGCGGTGCTCACTACGGCCCGAGGAGATGGCCGCCACATTGCCTTCAATCGCGCCATTAGCGATCCTTTCGATCTTGATCAGTGATTTTACGCCGAGAACATTTGTCGAACCGCCTTTTCCATCCACGATGGGACGTGGGAAAATCACGTTCACAAGGCGTCCACCCCCGCCGCTATAGGGATACTCACCGACCTGCGCGGGCACCACGAACACGATATGCGGCGCCATCGGGAACGTATCTCCGCACGTGATTTCCACGCCTTCGCCGACCAAAGTCAGTGAATATTCACCATTGGACTCAAGCCTTGCCAAGCCCTTGGCGAAACTGAATGGCTTGCCATCGACAGTTCCGGAAAGCTTCTCGGAAGTCACTTTCAGTTTGCCTGTGCCGCCGCCTTCGGGCGGTGTACCTGTATCGCCGCCTTCGGGCGGTGTACCTGTATCTGTCACTTTTACCGAGCATGCCGCTAGCGTCAGCGCTAAAACCGGCATCAAAGCGTATCGTGTAACATCTGAGACCTGCATCTTTTCTTCTCCTTTGAAATTTTGGGGGCGCAATCAAATCTCAGGTACATTTACATCGACTTCCCTGTGACTTCCACGCTCACACACCTCGGTCATAGACAATGTGTTTGGTCATGTTTGGTCATGACTGTTTTCAATCACTTGAAGGAGAAGGGTTGTAAGAAGGACTCACTCAAATTTTTCCCGGTGCCAACTGCATGACAACCACGAATCAACTTAAACACGTTCTATTCATTTTTTTGTTTAGCCATGTTTAGCCGTTAGCCAAAGCGATAGCCATGGCCTGGCCTGGTGAGAAATGGTCGATTTTACAGAGGTGTCGCAGAGTTTGACGATTCGGGAGGGCCAACTTGCGCTGGCCGGCAACCAACGACTAGCCGGCTGACTCCCAGCGCGGCACAGGTTCTGCTAAGCTTTCAAAGTGACTCGCTATTGCCGTGGCTGCCAATATCCGCTAGATACAGCCAAAGGAACAAACCAGAAGAACAAACCAGAGAAACGCATGCAGGATATTTTTTTTGAACGGGCCTCAGATTATTTGAACTTTGAGTTTAAGCTGCGCCTGCAGCGGCGTCCGGCCTATAGTTTGCGGGCCTTCGCCAGGGACTTGCAAATGAGTCCAGCGAGCTTGACCGAGTTTCTTCACAATCGCCAGGGAATGAGCTTAGAGCGCGTCACCTCGATCTCCAAGGTTCTCAATTGGAGCAATGAGCATAAGGAGCATTTCTGGGATCTGGTTTGCGCGAAATTCGCGCGCGATATGGGCGCACGGCGTTCGGATTTGGCGCGCGCCAATGAACGCATCAAACGCGTCCCTACGAAGATTCACCTTGATGCCTTCAAAATGATGTCGGATTGGTATCATCTGGCGATTCTTGAGTTAGTACGGATTCGGCCGGAATTCGATTCCCCGAACCAGATCGCTGGCCAGTTGAATCTGCCGGTACCCGTAGCGCGCGAAGCGATGGCGCGCTTGGCCCGTCTCGAGT
>SXRI01000005.1 GCA_005793615.1 Bdellovibrionales bacterium | reverse complement strand
GTCGTGCCTGAGCTTTGAGTTGACTCAAAATTCCGCCGGTCAATTTTCTTACCACCTCGAAATGAGCGACTGAGACGGGGCTCTTTGTTTGGCCAACAACTACAGGTGTCGAGCGCTGAAGGGCGCCTGATGCAAGGTTGTCGTCCTGCGGGATAATTCCGAGTACCGGGCGGCGCAGAGTCTGGCCGATAGCTGCAGGCGCTAGCCCAGTGGGGCTCGCTTTGTTGATCACCACTTGCATCATGTCAGTTGGCAAACTGGCGGCCGAGAGTTCGCCCATCAGGCGCATGGTCTGATTTACAGCGAGTACCTCGGGAGTGGTAACGATAATCAAGGTCGTCGCCCGTTCGATGACCATCATTTGCAATGTCGAAAGCTGCGAGCCAAGGTCAATGATGATGTGGCGATAAATGTTACTTAGAGCTTCGATTTGTTTGATTGCGGTCTCGGGAACCACATTGAGAGTTTCTTCGCGACCGCGAACGGCGCCGATGTACGCGAGATTGGTTCCCGGGTGTAAACTTACGACCTGGGAAACATTATTGGCGCTGATTGAGCCAATAAAGTTAGAGACTTCGGCAATGGTTTTAGGCTCACGAAGGCCCACGATGACGTTTTGATCACCGCAACTCTGTGAATCGAGATCAATAAGCAATGTCGGTAAGCGCATTTCCATCAAAAATGACAGAGCCAGATTGGCGCTGAAAACACTCTTTCCAACGCCGCCTTTTCCACCGGTAACAGCTATAATGTGTGAGTTAGGATTTACTGCCATCGTCTAAATGACCTCTATTGTCTCGTATCGGACAGTTGGGTCAAATTGCTTAGCCAGTTTACGCAAGCTGAAGGTCTAGGATAGGAAAACCAAGGCGAAGCCTAATCACGTAGGCGGAACTTTTGTTTAACTTTCTCGGCACCCTGACTGGCGCTGGACTTAATGATGGGCGTGATAAAGACCACGAACTGGCTCTGATTACGCTGAAAGCTCTTGGAAGCGAAGAGCGAAATAATCGGATCGGCGCCGTTGTTCTTGGGCATTTTGTTGTAGTTCGTGGTGGTCGAGTTTGAAATCAATCCTCCGACTGCGGCACTTTGCCCGCTTCGAACAATGATCACGGTCACCATAGAGCTGTTTGAAACCAAGGGTCCTTTGTCGGTGAGTCCAATCAGGGCCTTCATTGAAAAGTCCAGGTTGAGCTGAATGCTATCCGACCGTGCATTGAGAATTCTTGGGGTGACCGAAGTCATAAAGCCAGCGTCCTCGAACTGAGTGATCGGCTGCCCCTGGGCATTCGAGGTCTGATAGGGGATTCGTGTCTGATTACGAATATCACCTTTCTGGCCATCGAGAACAATTAAACTCGAGCTCTGTAACACGCGTGCGTGACCATGTGATTTCGCCCAGTTGAGCTTTGGCAAAAGATTCGAGACCGTGCCAGTGATCGTACTGACTACGCCGCCTGGTTGTCGGCTGTCTTGAGTGAAGCTGACATTGGAGTTGTCTTGCAATGTCGGCATGAATTGGAATTTGAATCCCTTTTCATAATCTTTATTGAGTTCGACGTAGTGAACCACCAGCTGAATAATCTTGCCGGGATCTTTCGGTGGCGCAGCCTTAACGGTGATGAGGTTAATGACGAAGGATTTGCGGATCTTGACGATCTTACCGCTGACTTCGCCTTCTTCCTTCACGATATCAGGAACGTAGACCTGGGCGATCGCGTCGGCCTTGTCTTTTTCTTCCTGATTTTGTGCGGTTCCCTCGAGAATGAATTTGTCGCTGATGGCGCGAACAGTGATTTCGGGATTGTTAATGTCATTGTTAATGGCATGAGCAATGCGTTTTTGCGCGACCGGTGAAAGGGTGACAAGTGACGATGCCAACTGATCACCGAACTGAAGCACGACACTGATAACACGGCTCATGTCACGAGCCGAAAGGACTTGGCCGTCCACGACGACGCGGTTATTAACAACCTTGATGGTGATGCCATCGACGTCATTCAGGAGCGATTTGATCTCGTTTGCGACTTTGGTGAGATTACTACGTTTAACGTCAATGCGGATGTCATAGATCAACTTCCCTGCGCCATCATGAATCGTAAGGGTGGCAACTCCCTCTTGCGTGGCTTGAAATAATAGGGTGTTGGTATCACGATTTACTGAAAGTCGCGCGACCTTACGGAAGTCTCCTCGAAAACGGGCATCAACCGGCAGGTACGGGAGCTTCTCCTGGTACTCGATGCCGATGTAGAGAGGGATCATCTTTTGCCGAGTAGGGTCGTTGATGGGAGCGCCAAGATCATCTTTCTCGGGCGCATCTGGCGCATCAGGCTGCTTAAGAGAGGGCGGTGTCTTCGATGACGAAACGGCTTTGGACGCCGGTCCCGATGCCGGCGCTTCGGGTGCATCTTCAGTAGCCTCCTGGGCAAATGATGACGGCAGCGGTAGTGTAGCCGACGCTACCAGCGCCAGAGTCATCAATCTATTCAGGATGAGTCTTCGAAGATTTTTCATCGTATCTTATAACTCCTCGAACCCGTTCTTACGCGACTTTTTTCGTGGCGGTGGCGGTGGTGGCTTTGCCGGCGCCACCTGCGGGGGTTCAGCCGCAGGTAGACGAGCTACGGTCGCGCGACCAAGCACGTCCTCGACGGCTGTTGGTCGCAAGGGCGCTTGAATGCGATCGTTTGGATGCCGTAGTGTCGTGAACAGACTGCCTGGTGAGGTCGCTAAAATGTAAACCAACTGCTGGACCTCATCGGGCTTCGCTTCAATAGTGATAGTAGTGAAGGTCGTGGTTCCGTTTAAACGCACACGGTTGACGGTTTTTCCGTCGGCGTCGATCTCAAAACGCCGTGGTAGTTGGTTAACAATGTTCACGCCGGTAGCAAGAATGATCACGTCCTGCATGATAGTTCGAACTTCACGTTTGGCTTCACTGCCTTTTCCGTGATCGAGCGCCGCCACGATATCGATGCGATCTCCAGGACGCACGAGTTTCGAAACGCCGCGCATGTCGTCGACGGGCACGGTGATCGCACGTTTTCCGGGTGAAACTTCGAAGGACAAACCAGTGTATGGACCCGGCAACAAAAGCTTGGTCTTGACCAACTGCTCGCCTTTCATGATCGGTACGGCGGCGACCTGGCCAATGGCCTCTTCAGGCTCAGAGATCGCTTCTGGTTGGATGAAGTCGACAGGCTGATCAAGGTATTCAAGTTTGGATTCGTTCACCGTCTCCATTTCGAAAATATTTTCTTTGGCAACAACGACGCGTTTCGTAGAGCCAAATTTCTTCGCCATTTGCATTTTCTGTTCTTGCGACCAGCTATAGAGCAAAAAGATCGCAAACAGTGCGGCAGCGATCGAGATCCAAAGTGTTCGTGACTCATTCGGATTCATTTGTTGTCCTCACTTTTGTTCTCATCTAGTTGTCTCCGCAGCTGAGCTTGATACAAATGCCGTATTGAATCATCACCCAGATCGGTCCGACCTCGATGGTTTCATTTCGCGCGCTGGCTGCCGCCGTCGCGCCTTCCTGCATTTGTGGTGAATCGTAGATCTTCTCGTTGTGAATTGTCGGGTCATTGCGACTGGGTGATGGCTGAATTGGTATGCCCATGCGAATCGCACGTTCTGTCGAGCGAAACTCGGAGATGGAGTTCTTCTCACCCATGATCGCATGAAAGCGGTTGCCGTGATCACGATACTGCCGACGAGGATTCCCTGCCTGATCGCGGAAGTACCAGAGATTGGTTCGATTGCGGAAGGTCTCAAAAGCGTAGGCCCTGGCTGACATCGAGTTCATGATGCCGGTATGAATGGCGCCAAAGGCACCAAGAGTGTAGGCGAAAAGATAAATCAAAATGAAGATCAGTGGCAAAATCTCAAGTGTTGCCATACCTTTCTCCGATTTGAATTGTCTCTTCGCAGGTGATTTCATCGCTAACATCCGTTATCCGTGATCAGTTTTTCGGCCTGACTGTTCGGTGTCGCCTGGTAAACACTGTCAATGTTCTTTAGCTGTTGAAAGCGCTGGCTTGTGAATTGTTCGCGACACTCTGTAGTCGATACTTCGCGCATCAAATAAGAGTTCAAGGTCGCTTTGCCGATGCCCGAGTCTTCGATTGTCGGTCCAAGAAAAGGCACTTGCAAATGGAGAAGCTTGGCATCGATCGCTATGCGGGCGCCAACATAGATTCGATTGTCCGTTTCAGAGGCGGCATCATAATCATCGGAAAAATCGCCCAACTGCGGCTCGCCAATCTTGATCCAGTTGCTGCCAAGGAAAGTTTTGAAGGAAGAAACGTCCATAATGTCGGCAAACTTGGCCTGCGCCAGCTTAGTCTGCAGATCTTTGGTTTCATGAGCGGCCGCGTAACTGCGCGCGGTCGCGAAGGTCACGTACTGTGCCACTTCGACCAGACTCAAAGTCACTGCCACCGAGAAAAAGACCGTCGAAAAGCCAATGGCAAAGACCAAGGAAAAAACAAAGTCGAGCATCAGCAGTCCGCGTTCATTGCGAACCAGTGCCAGAGACGGAGCCGAAGCAATCTTTCTATTTGAACAAGAGGATAAGACTTTTTTCAATCCAGACCTCCATCGTCAGCTCCGCTTCCTGGCACGTGATCGGAGTCGTAAGAGCCGTGGCGACGGCGGTGATGAGGGTGGTATTGTTTGGAGTCCGCCGCGATCCAAACACCGTTTTCGATCATCGCTTGCATCGGTTTCCAGGGGCCACTTACCAGGGATTTTACCCAACCTTGTGACCGGGCGAAATTTGACAACGTCATGCCCATGGCCAACATGACGATAATCATGAGCAACATTTCGATAGTCATTTGACCGCGCTGATGGTTCATGGGGTTCGTCATCTCAGCACCCCGCGGTGAACAAGATCCGTTAACCAACCCATGAGCAATGCGATTGTAAAAGGAATTTTGTGAAGGATAAGATTTTGCCGATCTTTGAACTGAGCGATTGCGATCATATTCTGCAACGTGGCCTTGAGTTGCCCTTTGAGCGCCACTTGTAACACGCCGAACGCCGCGCCCCAGATAAGCGCCCAGACGGCGACATCGAAAGTTGTGCTCCAGCCCACGGCGGCACCAAAGGCAGAGAAAAGTTTCATGTCACCGGCACCGATGATTTTGAGTAGTACCAACGGAAGAAGAATGACAAAGCCGGCGAAAAAACCGATCAACGCCAAATTGAAGCCAGCGAAGCCATCGGTCACGGTCGCGCCGACCAATGCGCTTGCGGCGCAAATCAGGAAAAGCCAATTGTGCACTTTTCTAGAGCGCATGTCGTCGATCACGCCAGCGATCAAAATCAGAGTAGCTGTGATCAACGAAACAGAGTTCATAACTTTCCATCCGGTGGGTTCGTGTCGGGGGCCTGCCAAAGATTGTACTGGCCACCCTTCATTTTATATTCACGGCCGACGGTAATGTGCTTCTCAATCCGTGCGGCTAACCGAGGTCCGGAGCGACCAAAAACCTGAATAGGTCCCTTTTCGCCGAAAAAAATCGGACCGACGAGAAACGCAAATAATCCAAGAAGCAAAACCAGCTCTGTGGTCACAGATCACCTCTGAGCGTTTCGAGTTAGTTGCCGCCCTCGGGGCTGAATCCCTGAAGTGAGCTACTGATCGAGTCCAAGCGACCGCCGACCATTTCCATAATTCTTTTACGGAACATCATTGCGAGTCCGACAACGATCACGAGCAACAAAATGTACTCGGTAGCGCCTTGTGCCGATTCGTCTTTCCAAAGATTTTTGATTAGG
>SXRI01000054.1 GCA_005793615.1 Bdellovibrionales bacterium | reverse complement strand
CATCGACATCATCTTAAACCTGTATCAATGGGCGGCGACGATAGCGTTGCGAACTTGACGAGCCTATGTTCAGGCCATCATCGCCTTTTGCATTTTCAAGAAGAGGAAAATCCGACTTGAGTCAGCATGCGGGCTCAGTGCCTCGCGCGCCGCCCGGACCTCATCCACGAGTACTCCACAGGTTTTGGAAAGGTCCCCATGCCGCGGTGAAGTGAAGCCTACGGCCCAAATCCTCGATTGAAGAGTCGAGACAAAATTGTCGTGCCTTGGGTCAATCTGCCAGACGCTGATTTCACAAGGCATTCGATCTTGCGAAAACTGGGGTTGATTGCCTCGAAATCGGCGCGCCAGCCACCTGCGAAGTTGGCACTGTGCTTGCTTAATTGCTTAAGTTAACTCTGGGATGAGGTCTGAATACTTGAAGGTGTTTTGAAGTTCATCGTCACAGTAACAACAACGAGGAGTCCAGCATGTTACCAACTAAAAACAGTTTATCTGAAAATGTGCGACAAAAGGTCATTAAAATTCTGCAGGAGCGACTTGCCGACAGTGTCGATCTGATGCAACAACTCAAGCAGGCGCATTGGAACGTCAAAGGTCCGAATTTTATCGCGCTTCATCAACTCTTCGATCAGATCCATGAAAAAATCGAAACCAGCACTGACACCTTGGCCGAGCGTATCGCGCAGTTAGGTGGTTTACCCGAGGGCACTTGCCACGCGACTGCGCAGGCGACCTCGTTACCGGAATACCCGCTTACCTCCACTGAAGAGAGCGAACACATTGAAGCCTTGACCACGGCCATGGCGATGTACGGTAAACTCATGCGCGACGGTATCGAAAAGGTGGCCGCGCTCGGCGATCCGGTGACCGCTGATATCTGTACTGAGCTTTCCTTGAATGCCGACAAGAGTCTGTGGCTGATCGAAAGTCATGCGCCGACGTCGCGAGTGATGGTAACCAAACTACATCGCTCGACGACTACAACGGCGCATCAGTAGGTAGAATTCAGTAGGTAGAATTCAGTAGCTAGAGTTTGCGGTAGCCACTACCGGTCGACTACCAATCGATCGGGAAGTAGTCTTTGAGAAACTTTCCGCACCAGTGTTTACCGGTGAGGATGCCATCAAAGAACGGATCGCAGATCCGTGCGGCACCGTCGACGATGTCGAGCGGTGGCTGAAAGTCGTGGTCAGCTTGTTTTTGGCTGACCATCGCAGCCGGATCTTCATCAGTCACCCAGCCGGTGTCGACGGCGTTCATGTAAATGCCGTCTTTTTCGAGTTCGCCGGCTGAGGTGTGCGTGAGCATGTTGAGCGCGGCTTTGGCCATATTGGTGTGCGGATGGCGATCAGGCTTGGTGAAACGGTAGAATTTTCCTTCCATCGCCGTTACGTTGACGATGTGTTTTTGCCCGGTGAAATCACGACGCATCAACGGTGTGAGTCGACTGCAGAGTACAAAAGGCGCCACTGAATTCACGAGTTGGACCTCGAGCATCTCAGGGGTTGAAACCTCTGCGATCCTGAGGCGCCAGGAGTTGGTTTCTCGTAAATCCACCTGCTGTAAATCGACGTCGAGTTTGCCGCGTGGAAAGACCTCTTCGACCGCCAGCGATTGGTCGATGGCATAGGGAATCTGCGAGAGATCAGCCGAAGCACGAAGTCCGATGCCGGGGCCCAGGCCGCTGGAGCTAATGCCCTGCCAGGTCATCGGCATGGCGCCGCCATCAACTGTGAGCGTGTTCGTAGCCGCCGTCGCAGCCGACAGCACTCCGGCACCTCCGGCAGCACTCATCTGCACCAGACACTCGTGGTGATCGCGGAGCAGATAGCGAACGGCCTCCGGCTGCTCAGCATAAGGTCTGCGCTCATCAGCGAGCATGTGTTGATAAAAGCCTGGCGGACGGCGAACCGTTTGCGCGGCATTATTGATCAAGATATCGAGTCTTCCGAGACTGCGCTCAAGGTAGCGGCAAAACAACTCGACGCTCGGTGTGTGTCGCAAATCAAGGCCATAGATTTTCAGGCGTTCACACCATTCGGGATAATCCTGTTCGCGCGAAAAGCGTAAAGCGGCATCCACAGGAAAGCGCGTGCTGGCGACGACCGTGGCGCCGGCTCTGAGCATCATCAGGCTTGCATGATAGCCAATCTTGAGGCGGGCGCCGGTGATCACCACGACACGACCATCGAGGCGTGCGGTCTGAAAACGCTTCTGATAATTATAGTCCGCACATGACGGGCACATCGAGTCGTAGAAAAAATGCAGGCGCGTGAACTCCGCCTTACAAACATAGCAGTTGCGCGCAAACTTCAGATGACGTTCAGGCTGAGTGTCGTTCGGAGTGCTGGATTCGATTTTCAATGGAGCACTAAATACAGCGGATTTACGGGCTTCGCGTAGACCGGTGGTGGCTCTGGCTTCGCGATCGGCGGCCCGATCGAGGCGGCGTTCATGGCGATAGGATGCACGCGAGCGAATCTTCATGGCATCGCGATCCGGGCGTGATAGGCGGCCAGCGGCACGCATCAACGCCAAACGCTGCTCTTCGTTGAGTTGTGTCAATAGATCCGGATCTTCACAGAGACGCTCGATCACATTCGTGCACCGCGCGACTTCACTCGTCAGGTCGCCCGTCTGGCTGTTCATCTGGCCGCCCACTACGTCGCTGGACCGATTTTCCGACTGATTCTCAGTCATGCTACTCCTCAAAACTAACTCAGGATTGAGCTGCCTATTTAAACGGATTGGCGCAGGAAGACAACGTCTGAAATTTGTCACTTTTCCACAATTTAGCAAAAACCGGTGCCCAAGGGTGTTTGTCAGCCGTCTCGGCCTTGTACGTCGAAGGTTTTTCGCTCTGTTTAAAAGATCGCCACGGCCTCGCTCCAACTAGAATTTACCGGGGTTTCACGCAGGCGAGCCCACATGGAAGGGGCTGAAAGCGAAATTACACCTAGGGCCCTTGGCTTGCTCTGTAGTGAGGTGGCGGGTGAGTTCCGTCTATTTTTCGGAGGTCTATATATATGAAGACGAATAGTGTGAATAGCAAACTACCTACGGCTGTGCGAGCACAGTACTCACTCCTAATTGTCGCCTTTCTGGCTTCCTCGTTGCTGATGGTCGGTTGCGCACCCAGCACCGGAAATCCGACGGCGCCGGGTAGTGATCCGCAGGCTACTGGTGTTGGGCCAACGCCCACGCCAACTCCTACGGGTACACCAATGCCGACTGCGACGCCCACACCGACGGCTTCGCCAAGTCCAGGTGCTTCGGCTACTCCAACTCCGACGGCCACTCCGGTCGCAACTCCGACTCCGACACCGACAGCTGTTCCTGGCTCTGCCGCGTTTGCTAGCCCAGGTGGATTCACCTTCACGGTACCTCGCTACAACACCATGACAGTTAAGGTTTGGGGCGGCGGCGGTGGCGGTGGTGCTTCCGGTTCGAACAATCCTTTTGGCTTTCCTGGTGGAACTTCTACTTTTGATACCTTAGTTGCTACTGGTGGCAGCGGTGGCGGCGGTGGTTGGGATCGTCAAGGTACTGGCGGTGCTGGTGGTGTTGCTACTGGTGGAACACATAACAATAACGGTGCTCACGGTGTGACCGCATTTGACAATAACGGTGGTGCTGGTGCGTGCGATCCTT